>CAZYHH010000179.1:0-6996 GCA_964647295.1 uncultured Pseudomonadales bacterium | reverse complement strand
ACGATCATCTTCATCCGACCAAAAACTGAAAATCAGCTCAGAAAATTTTTTTCTGTTTCCTTCCAAAAACTATGGGGAGACAATGTCCCCCGTAACCATTACTTCTCTAAACACCACTACTACTGCAGCAAATCTTTCAGTTAATCTGCAACTAGGAGAGATAACCCTTGAATCAAGTACAACACAAAACGTTGAAACAAAAGTTCTTTACACCCAATCAAAAAAGTAACACGCCAAAAACATTTTTTCTTACATTCGGGCAAGAGATCAAGATAGTACTAACGGTTTCGCTATGTTTTGCTAATGTTTTTGCTTCGGCGAACAATTCTCAAAAAAACTACTTTATTTCCAGCAAGACCGCGGTTATCAACCAACAAGAGCAAACAGCTTCATATAAAGGTGATGTTACTGTCTCCGAAAATCAATTTACTATCAAAGGCGAAAGCCTAGTAATCTATTATGAGACGGGGCGCATTAAAGAACTGTTCGTTAGAGGCATACCCTCACTGTACGAAGAAAAACCAAATCGAAAAGCATCTAAAGTCTCCATCAAAGCATATAAGATGGAATATCGAACCGACATCAATGAAATTCATTTTAAAGGAAGCGTTGAATTGCAGCGAAATAGAGATACTGTAACCGCTGACTTGCTTAAATATAATTTGGAAACACAAGAATTTTCGGCCACTAGTAATGACAAAAGTGAACCAGTCCGTATAACTATCAACCCTCTATCAAAATAAAAAACCAGATTAACAAAATATTGATTAATAACCACGATACAGGACTTTTAGAAGCAGATAGCTTATACAAACGATATGGCAATAAAATCGCTTTAAATAGTGTCACCGTTTCGATAAAAAAAAATGAAGTAGTAGGTCTACTGGGACCAAATGGGGCCGGCAAATCCACCTGTTTCTACATCCTGGCAGGTTTGATAAAAGCCGACGCTGGCTCGATAACCTTGAACGGTTTCAAAATAACCGATTACCCAATGCACAAACGCTCCAAGCTGGGTTTGACTTATTTACCACAAGAATCGAGTGTGTTTAGAGAACTTAGCACGAGGGACAATCTAATTGCTTTAATAGAACAACGCGAAGATCTCAACGAAACGCAAAAGAACATTTTCTTAGAAAAACTTACTAAAGAATTTGGCTTAAGGGAATTCGAACATGTCTTGGGTCGCAACTTAAGCGGTGGCGAGCGCAGAAGACTCGAGATCGCTAGAGCATTGACGAGCGACCCGAATATCATATTACTAGATGAACCTTTCGCGGGAATCGATCCCATTTCACTCGACGACATCAAAACCCAAATTAAAGAACTGAAATCTAGGGGCATTGGTATCCTCATCACCGATCACAATGTGAGGGAAACACTAGATATTTGTGACCGCGCCTATATAGTCAATGAGGGTCAAATTATTGCGAACGGTAAAGTCGACGAGATTCTGGGTAACGAAAAAGTGAAACAAGTATATTTGGGCAAGGACTTCTCCTAGCAAAAGAAAACTATGTATGCTGTTCGCTTATACACCAAAAACTATTTTAAAAATCTCGGTTAAAGTTCCATAAAAAGATAGTTATAAAACACTAATTAATGAAACAGACTTTAAATCTCAATCTAAGCACACAAATCCGAATGACGCCTCAGTTGCAACATGCGATCAAGCTGTTGCAGATGTCCACCTTGGATCTTCAACAAGAAATCCAGGAAAACCTTGAAAATAATCCTTTGCTTGAAGAAGAAAATCAATTTCAAAATGAGTCAAAAGAAGTCACCATTGAGGACAGCGAAACTAATCAGGGGATAATCGACTTAAGCATCGAACACGAGCACTCGTCAAATGATTTGAAGGAACGGACCGATACCGAAGAAAGTCATGTAACGGAAAAACTAGAAGATCATCTATCAGATGAACTTCCATTGGACGCAACCTGGGAAGACACATATCAAGCTAACCAAAACTTAGTTAAAGAAAAAAATGAAAACATAAATAATCAAGAATTTATTACTAATAACTCAGTAGAAGAAACGCTACAGGACCACTTGATATGGCAACTCAATTTAGTACCTTTAGCTAGAGAAGATAAAATCTTAGGACTAACTCTTATAGACTCCATAGACCCAAACGGCTTTCTAACTCAACCCCTCGAAGAACTTCTAGAAACGTTTAACGCCCAAGAAAAAAATAACCAAGCAACAATTGAAGTCCTGAAAAATATCTTAGAGACAATCCAAAACTTTGACCCTGCGGGTGTAGCTGCGCGCAATTTATCTGAGTGCCTTCTTTTACAATTAAGGGAAACAGAAATAAATGATGCCCTTAGAAAGTGTTGTACCGACCTCATAGATAAACATCTCGAGGAACTTGCCTCGAAAGATCTAATCAAAATAAGAAAAAATTTAGGAACAAGTGAATCATTAATTAACGAGGCATTGTTAGTAATAAAGTCACTAAACCCTAAACCTGGATCAGTAATTTCTCCCACGCAAACTGATTATATTTTTCCTGATGTTATAGCCAAGAAAGTATCGAACAAATGGACAGTAGAACTTAACGCCGATACTTTACCTAAAATTAGAATAAACCCACTGTATGAACATTTTACCAATAAATCGACCGACAAAAATGAGAAAACTTATTTAAAAGAACATTTGCAAGACGCCAGATGGTTTTTGAAGAGCCTCCAAACGAGGCACGATACTTTGTTGAAGGTTGCATCACAAATCGTAGAAGTACAAACAGATTTCCTGAATCAAGGACCAGAGCACATGAAACCCCTAATACTATCCGATGTTGCTCAAAGGACACAGCTACACGAATCGACTATTTCAAGGATTACCAATAGGAAGTATCTAGCTACTCCGCGAGGTGTTTTTGAGCTCAAGTATTTCTTTTCTTCCCACCTAGGAACCGCCTCTGGAGGAGAAATATCCAGCACAGCCATCAGAGCATTAATTCAAAAACTGATTAGTGAGGAGCCCCCTAATAAACCACTGAGCGATAGTAAAATAGTTAACATCTTAATCGAGAAGGATGTCAAAATTGCTAGGAGAACAATAGCTAAGTATCGTGAATCTTTAGGTATACCATCTTCTAGTGAACGGAAGAAATTTCCAACAAAACATGCTTAAGATGGTGGATGAAATAAATTGTCAGAGGTTCTCCAGCCTCCTAACAAATGATTCGAAAATTTGATTGGCATGGACCATGAGATTAATAATAGTTAGCGGCAGATCAGGATCAGGGAAATCAACGGCTTTAAGCGTCCTTGAAGATGCAAGTTTCAACTGCATAGATAACCTACCAGCTGTTCTATTAAATCAGATCGTTGAAGAAAGCTTATCCGGCTTCAACAAGGAAAACGCTGGACTAGCCATATGCATAGATGCTAGAAATAGAAGTCTCTCATTGTTCTCTGAACTATTCGAACAGCTCGACAGAGATAAAGTTGAATGCGAACTAGTTTTCTTCGATGCTGTAGATGAAATCCTAATAAAAAGATTTAATGAGACACAAAGAATCCATCCTTTAAAAACCTCAGATAGAGACCTTCAAACATCGATTAAACTCGAAAGTAGATTTCTAGAAAAAATATCTGAGGCAGCCGATCTTAGAGTAGATACGAGCGCGCTGACGGAAAAAGATCTCAGGAAATTAGTAGTTGAACGAGTAGTTCGTAAAGAAAGAACAAAAATAAATCTCGCCATTTATTCATTTGGATACAAACATGGAGTACCAATAGATGCTGATTATGTTTTCGATATGAGATGTCTACCCAATCCTTATTGGTTTAGGGATTTACGGGACTTAACGGGATTAGATGAGCCCGTGAAAAATTTCCTGAGCAATCAAGAAGTCGTAAATGAAATGATTGAAGACATACATACTTATATTTCAAAATGGATTGCCTATTTTGAAGAATACAACCGACTATATATAACCATTGCAATAGGATGCACCGGCGGTCAACACAGAAGTGTGTATGTTGCAGAACGGCTCGCCAATCAACTATCAACCGACTCTATGAAAGCCTTAGCTCGACACCGAGAAATTTGATTTAACAAGTACTAATCGACAATTTCGCTATTCTTGGGACCAGTTATGTCCACTTCCTGTTTCCATAACTCAACGAAAGAAATTTTAGGATTTTCTATAGCTCCTCGAATTTGGTACTTTCCACTACTAAATTTCTCGACCTGCTTTCTTAATACTCTTTCCCCGACAATAACTCCTAATCCAGCTATGGGATTAGCTACAGCTAAATAGGCAGCATACCAGGGCAAGCTTTCACTAACAGGCAATGTAACAATAAGATCATTATTGAGAGTGCTATCAATCATATTTATGCTTCCACCCACAATCATACGAGATGAAGTGCTTGAAACAACCATGGGCTCTAGGAAACTTGCAATACCTTGTTGAAAATCAACTTTAGCGTTTACTTTTTCAAAGCTAAGTCCTTGACCACGAACATCCGAAAAATCAAATTTAAATATTCTCCCGAACACTCTTGAGAAATTAAGCAAACTAGCAAGTTTCATCCCCCCCTCTGCCGGCGTAATCTCCATAAACCACCCTTTTGTAAGTTCGAAATTCGCAGTCCCTCCAAGGTGCAAAAAATCAAAATCCATCGGAGTCCCATCCCAAGTGAAATCGACATCCACGCTAGCTGCTTCGGCAACTATGGAAGGCTGGAAACCCCACTTTGTCAATGTCTTGCTCAGGTCATCCACCAATACACCAGCATTTAAATAACTCTTATTTGTATTTAAATCCCAACGCAAAAATCCTTCACTAACCTCCAATCCTTTCATTTCAAAAGTCAGCGGATACAGCTCCAACTGATTTTCTTCCTGACGCATAAGAAAGTTCCATGAACCAAATTTCTCATCGTGCAATCTCAATTGCTCAACATTGACTAATACATCTGGTAAGTTGTTAACAAAACTGCGATTCAACGGACCAGTTACTGATTTCTCTGACAGATTCTCAAAAACGAATATTGAAAGATCCAATTCGCTTAAATCAACAATCACTGTTTTGTCGAAATTAAAATCAACCGCACCTATCAACCTAGAAGAAGAAATCTCGAAATGAGAAGAAGATGCGCCGCCATTAGCATTTACTGTTAAACCATTTACCGAAAAATCCCCATAAGTAAGATTTTCGAGGATCAAATCTTCTAAGACCCAACTGATATTGAAGGAATCGTAATTCCCAAGGTAAGGTAGATACTCAGCGACATCGAAACGATCTAATGACCCAGTCATAAATAATTGGTTGCCTGGAATGTTACTCGGTATATCTTTACTTGAAAAAGCAATAGCACCTTCTGAAATAGTATTATTTTGCACAAAGAGAACTGCTCTATGATCTCCATAAGAAACAGAAAACCATTCACCATCTTCAAGAAATTCAATATCTATTTCTAGGTTACCAACTCCTAAAGGCTTCTTAGTAAAGGGTTTGGGCAAATTAATGCCGAAACCATTCAAATCAGAAGTCAATCTGAATGTCGAGTTTACTTTCTCGGCTACAGAAAAATTCATTCGCGCAAAATAGTTCGACGTGCCCTCCGCAATTTCTTCTAAAGGTAAATCTAATAGCCTACTAACTGAGTTAGTCGAAGCTATTCCATCGAATAAAAAATACAAACTATCCTGGTCACTTTCAGTCTCAACCGACACTTTTTGCCCAAACAATTTTCCTCGAAAGTTTCCATTTAAATGATGAGGCAACAAAAATTCTCCAGCCCCATTTATGGACCCAAAAGAAAGATTGTAGTCAGGTATAACCATGTCCAATTCATTTAATTGGAAATTAAGAGATAGCTCGATCGCGTTAGGACTGAAATCAGAAAGTGGAAAAATCAACTCTAGATCCCCAGCTATAAAACCATTGGTTTCCCAATTTTTTGATAAAAAAGAGAGTTCTTCTTTCAAGGGGCTGTTCAAAAAAAATGCAAGAAAATTACTTTCCTCTCCCAAAAAATCTATGTCAGCCCTTAAATCTAAATTCTTATTATCAATACTTAAATCAGCAGAGAAATGTTTAACCCCTAAAGTGCGAGCACTTTCTACCTCAATTTTCGTTCGCGCTCCCTTCAAATGAAGATAACCACCGGCATTTACAACCAAAGGCCAATCTTCATAGTATTTGACAGACAAATCCCGATACTTCGTTTTGAACTCTACCCTTCTAGAATTAAGATACTTACTCGGCTTCGTTAGCCCATGGTAAGCAAAACTCACCTGCTCTAGATATCCAGTTTTTATACTACTATCTAGCCAAGTTATTAGGGTCTCTGGCAAGTTATTAGGTATGTAAAGATCTCTATCAGAAATATTTATTCCTTCAGTTTCAAAAAACAATGTCAAACTTTGTTGATGCTCTTGAGTAGGCCGTGAAAGAGAAAATTGCCCATCCGATTTAAAGTTTGGAAACTTCGCTGAGATACCTCTATTAGCTAAGGAGAAGTAACTCTTGTTAAACCAAAAATCTAGCTCTCCACCCAATTCTTCTATATGCCATTTTTCATCAAAAACATTTGCAAACCTAACCTTGGCGTCCAACGCATCTATCTTCAGTCGAACACCATTAGAATAGGCATAGGCTTGCGCTGACAAATTCTCTACTTCCGGGATACCCTTATGACTATCTAAATGAATAACATTTAGATCAGCAGCTAAACCAAAGCCTGACTCAGTATCTAGATACCCACTTATTTCGCTTAATCCTCCTTGTAAATTCAATCCTGAAAACCAAGAAACAACAATTTCAGAATCGTAAAATACTTCATTTACGAACTCACTGATTTTAGTTAAGTTCAGAAATTCCGAAAAAAATTTAATATCTTTTTCGTCGGGTTGTCCTGAAACCCATGCGCCAAAACCTGGAAACTTATTCTCATCTTCAAGATTGGGTCGATAGTCAAACCAAATCGGCTCCAATTGAAGGGTTCGATTAACGCCTGAAACAGACCAATC
>CAZYHH010000178.1:0-7043 GCA_964647295.1 uncultured Pseudomonadales bacterium | reverse complement strand
GCCAAACAAATGATGACCACAAGCGTGACCAGGCGCTCCGGACTCTCTTGCTTCACGATACGGAAGTGCTTTCTGACTCAAACCAGGCAAAGCATCAAATTCAGCCAATATTGCGATAATCGGAGAACCATTTCCTGCCGTAGCAACAAACGCAGTGCTCATTTCTTCCACGCCTGTTTGCAGTTCAAAATTTTCTCTTACAAGGAACTCTTTAAGCAGGTTACTACTGTTTTCTTCCTGATATCCGAGCTCAGCGTGTCGCCAGATTTGATCTGCCATCAAAATTGATGTTTTTTCGTAGTAATCTTCGATTCGAGAAATCTCGCCCGCCCAAGTAATTGGACTGACAATGAGAGCTATAACTAGTGCCAGAGTAGAGCTTTGCATTTATGCCGCGCACTCCGCGGCAATACTGCTGATAGCTACCCCGCGCTTGCCCTGCCGCACGTTATTGCGATCATGACCGGTAGTCAGATAAGCCAATGACAATCCACTTTTTGGATCGACCCATGCAATCTGCCCACCTGCACCGTTGTGCCCAAAAGCTTCGGGAGAATTAGTTTTTCCAAATCCCCTAAAATTCCTGTTCTCGTCGCCACTAATAATTATTCCAAGGCCTCGATTGGCGAGTTGTCGAAAAAGAGGATCTCTAAGATCGCCAGTCCGAACACGACGAACTGACTCCATCGTACTCTCGCTCCACAATTTTTTTCCTTCAAGGGCACCGTGCAGCAACGCCTGATAAAACAGTGCCAGATCATGGGCATTGGCATAACCTCCTCCACCGGGCACCCCCACGGCCCTGACTTCATCACGATTAAAATTCAAGAGTGCTTCCTCCGTCACCTCCGTAACAGGAGGCTCAGGGATGCCCATTTTCGCATAATCCTCCGACGTAAGTGGATCCCCGGAGTGCGCCACATCTAAGGCCCGTTTCCCTTCCTCTTCAGACAGACCTACAATTAAATTAGACAGCCCCAAAGCGCCAGTAACATTCTGCTTCACAAACTCCGTATAGCCTTGTCCACTGCGTCGTTCGATAATCTCGGCGATCAACCACATCGACGAAGAAGGATGATATTCATAGCGAGTACCTGGCTCCCAATTTAGGCGCCATTTAGAAAAACGACCATATCGCTTGTCCTTCTCCATCCAATCAAGTGGAGCAAAGGGTGCAGAGGGAAATCCTGCAGTGTGGGTGAATAGCTGTTGCACCGTGATCCCTTCTTTCTCATTCGTTCCAAATTCAGGAACGATATCGGCAACTATTTCACTTTCATCAAGTTTTCCGTCCTGAATCAAAATCCAGGCTGCAGCAGAAGTAATGGCTTTGGTAGCAGAAAAAATACATGTCAGAGATTCTGGTTTCGCACTGCCATAAGATTCGAAGACTCCTACCTTGCCATCACGGGCAAGAGCAACCTGTGCTGACGGCAACAGCCCTTCTTTAACCTCTTTTTGCACACGGACGAGCAACTCAACAACCTTATCTTTATCCAACCCGATAGAGTCTGCACCAGCCGCCTGATCCTCAGAAAGCAATCCATTCATAACCTATCCCCTAATTCTGCTCTGCTAAAAGTAGCACTAATTCAGTAACGGAAGAAGTCGAACATTTTTCCTGAGCTTTGTATATTTAACGTCACCAGAATAAATCGCTATTCACTCTTAAATACAGCAAGGTAAAAAACAACGTGCACGTTCTCAATGGTTTAACCCAGTCAATCGGAAACACACCCCTAATCAAAATTGATAGCCTCTCAAAAGAAACTGGGTGCAACATCCTAGGCAAAGCCGAGTTCATGAACCCTGGCGGTTCTGTCAAAGATCGTGCAGCACTTTGGATGGTCGAAGACGCGGAAAACAAAGGCCGGCTTAAACCCAATGGGATCGTAGTAGAAGGCACCGCGGGAAACACGGGAATCGGTCTCGCGCTCGTCTGCAACAACAAAGGCTATCGAACAGTGATATATATGCCAGACAATCAATCTGAAGAGAAAGTTAGCCTCTTACGTACCTTGGGTGCAGAGGTTCGAGTCGTCGAGACTGTGCCATATGCAGATGAAATGAACTATCAAAAACAAGCCGGGAGATTCGCAGAAACGCTCGAAAATGCTGTTTGGGTTAATCAATTCGACAACGTCGCGAATCGACAAGCACACTTCGACTCGACCGGTCCCGAAATATGGACTCAGACTGAAGGCAAGATTGACGCATTTACTTGTGCGGTGGGGACTGGAGGAACACTTGCAGGTATATCCCGATTTCTAAAAGAAAAAAATCCTGGAATTGAAATCGTACTGGCTGACCCAATGGGCAGCGCGTTATACAACTTTGTTTCGACTGGCGAAGCGACGATGACCCCAGGTCCTTCGATAACCGAAGGAATTGGCAATTCGAGAGTGACCGATAATCTATCCGGAACCGAGATTGACAGCGCAGTACAGATTCCAGATCAAGATATGGTAGATGTTGTATATAGATTATTGAGAGACGACGGCTGGTTTATGGGCTCGAGTTCCGGCATCAATTTGTGCGGCGCGGTCAAAGTCGCGAAAAGACTTGGCCCAGGTCACACCATCGTCACCATGCTGTGTGACGATGGTTCCAAGTATCAATCTCGACTATACAACCCAGATTTTCTTGCGGAAAAGGGGCTAGCTATTAGCTCCTAACACTATTTTGTGGATTAAACAGGAACTCTGGCGAGCGGCACCGGCAGGCCCGCGACGGAAGTTCGAATTCTAAACACGCCTCCTCTTGTATCACCCTCAAGCCCATCCGAACCAGACACGATATACAAATCTTTCAGGTCTTTTCCACCAAAACAGACGCTGGTGCACATAGGATGGGGTATCTCAATCATCTCTCTGAAAGAACCCGTCGGTTCGTGTACGGCTACACCAGAACCACCACCAGCCAGGGCCACCCAAACCGCGCCATCCTCAGAGACAACCAGACCATCGGGTACTCCTTTCTCCGTTTCAATAAACACCTGTTTGGGGCCCAACAAACCCCCTTCATTTACTTCATAAAAAAATTGTTGTCGTCTCATAGAGTCACTGTGATAGAGCAGGCGTCCATCAGGAGAAAAGCCCAAGCCATTGGTTAGTCGCACGTCCTCAGCCACTTTGACAATACTTCCATCCAAATCAATTAAGTAAAGATTCTCCGACTGGGGCGCCCTGCCATCCTCGAAAACAGGACTAGAGCCCAAGCCACCAGCATACACCCGGCCTGCTGCATCAGTCGTAATATCATTGAATCCTACCAATCCTTCACCTTCGTTTCTTTCAAGCAGCACGCTAGTCTCACCACCTGCAAAATCCTTAAACGAAATATTTCTTCCACTTACGACTAGCCCCTCATCTTGATGGAGCGACATCCCACCAATCCCTCGCCGATGCTGAAAAACCTCTTCAACACCACCGGACTCAGTCAAGCAAAACACTCCCCCACCCAGCACATCACTAAACATTAACCCTCTATCAGGCACCCAAACTGGCCCCTCTATCAGCCCATATCCTTCAGTCATTGCCTCCAATTCCAGCTCCTATTCCTCATTATTCGACTTAACGCAAATTCCTTTTAAACAAATCAAAAAGTCTTTCCCAGTGCCTTTCTGCTGATTCTTTGTGGTACATACCTTCTCTTAAAGGAAACACGAACCCATGATGCGTACCGGGATACCACTCGACACGATAGCTAATACCAGTCTTTGACAGATGATCCTCTAGTTTTTGCACCATCTCAGGAGGCGCCCAATCATCGGTTTCAGCACAACCAAAATACATTTCACCTTTAATTTTTGAGGCATCCAGGTGCGGAGAGTCGATGCTATCCGTACACAATCTAACGCCATGAAAAGAAGCGCTGGCTTTGATTCTTTCAGCATGGCGCGATGCCGCCGCAAAAGCAAAGGGACCACTCATGCAGTAACCCACACAGCCCACCACGCCATCGCTTGCCGCAGAATCGTTAGACGCGTAATCAAACATCGATTGGATATCATCGCATACCATATCGTTAGACAACGCGTTCATGTGATCGAACATCTCGTCTCTATTATTTGGTCCAATTACAAATTCTCTGGCTGTTCGATAATATAGATTGGGCAGCATTACATAATAACCTGCGGTACCTATCCTTCTGGCCATATCATGCAATTCTTCTCGCTTTCCCGGCGCATCCATCAGAAACAAAACGATCGGATAAACTCCATCTCCTTCCGGTCTGGTAATGAAGGTATTCATCTGTCCGTCTTTTGTCTGAATATCAATTTCTGTTTCTACCATGAGTCCTCCTAGCGTAAGCCAAAATCAAAACCTTCGCCGTTTGCGTACCGGCGCAATATCCGACCCCCAGTGTTTTGAACATGGACCTCGTCAGCACCATCATATAATCGAGCAAACCTTGCATGACGATACATTCGTTCCAAAGGCGTATCTTCGGTGATCCCAAGTGCGCCATGCACCTGAATTGCTCGATCGATAACATTGTGAAGCATCTGTGCGCCATAAACCTTGATCAATCCTATCTCCACCCTAGCCTCGTCTCCTTGATCAATCTTTTGCGCCGCGTGCAGCGTGAGTAAGCGGCTTGCCTGTATCTCAGCCGCCGAATCAAACACAAATTTTTGAATCTGCTGATGCTCTCCCAAGTTTTTGCCAAAAGCCACACGGTTGTTGGCTCTATCACACATCAAGTCAAATGCTCTTTGTGCCTGCCCAAGCCAACGCATGCAATGAAAAATTCGCCCAGGGCCCAGCCGATCCTGAGCTATCTTAAAACCCTGTCCCCTTGGACCTAACAAATTCGACTTTGGTACCCGGACATCAACATAGTCGACTTCATAGTGGCCGTCATGCTGACCCATTACTCGAACATCTCGCAAGATGTTATAACCTGGCGTATCAGTTGGGACTACAATCATTGAGAAGGCCGAATGATCAGGGGTATCGTCGTCTTCGGTTCGAACCATCGCAGTCGTGTAGGCCGCATTACCAGCGCCAGAAGTAAACCATTTACGGCCATTAATTATCCACTCATCGCCTTCGAGCACAGCACGCGTTTGCAACTGGGTTGGGTCAGAGCTGGCGACCGCGGGCTCGGTCATACCAAAACTTGGAAACACCTCTCCTTGCACGAGGGGTTGAAGGTATTTTTCCCTCCATTCATCACTAGCGTATCTGTGCAACATAATCGAATCTTGAAGCGAGTGGGTACCAAGCGCGACGGTTGCGACTTCGCTTCGACCCACGACTTCGTTTACGAACACGTAGTCCATAAAAGGCAGGCCACCGCCACCAATCTCTTCGGGATGTCCTAACGCCCAAAGCCCTTGGGACTTAGCCTTATCCATCAAGCCTTTCATGATATCGCCGCGACGAGATCCAACTTTGTCTTCGGTCAGTTCTTTCTCAACCGGGTAAACATCCCGCTCGATAAATTGTAGGACGCGGTCCCTTAAATCCTTAACACTTTCTGGTATCGATAAATTCAACATTTGCTTCCTCCCTTTTTCAATACTCTACTTATACAAGCTATACTAGAAATGCTCAACTAACCGCGGTATTGTAAAACTCAATGTCAATGAGAGATTTTTATTGGAAGATTCAGGTCTAAAAAAGGCAGGCTTAAAGGTCACCTTGCCCCGGCTCAAAGTACTTGAGGTTCTGGAGAATCACGAACCGCACCACATGAGTGCTGAAGAAGTCTACAAAGTACTTATTCAATCCGAGTCTTCAGTCGGCCTTGCCACGGTATATCGTGTCCTCACTCAGTTCGAATCGGCTGGAATAGTTGAACGTCATAACTTTGATGATGGTCACGCAGTGTACGAGTTAGCCGGTGACCATCATCACGACCATTTCGTTGATGTGGAAACCGGTTCAGTTTCGGAATTTCTTGATAAAGATATTGAGCTCATGCAGGAAAAAATTGCGGAAAAGCATGGCTATGAGCTCGTAGATCATTCGCTAACTCTTTACGTGAAGAAAAAAGGTAAATAGGGATCATATTTCGCTACTAAGCAACGTTTCATACTCTTTCATGTGTCTCTGCGCGCTAATTTCGTCCCCTTCAATCTCCCTTATTCTTGCTAAATTATAGTGTGCATCGGGCACCTGAGGTGCCTTTTGATAATAATCAGAAGCTTTTGCCAATTCATCTAATTCGTCAAAAATAGTTCCCATATTATAATTGGCCAACTGATGTTCTGGTCGAGAATTCAACGCCAATTGATAATGGCGTTTAGCGTATTTCAATTGGCCATCCAGCTGATACAAGCGACCTAAATTTACGTGAGCATCAGCATTTCTTGGATCTAATCTGATCGCCTGTCTGTAGGCGTCCGGCGCTTTCTCTGGATCGACCTCTTCGAGGTCAAGACCGACGTTATACCATTCGTCTGTATCTAGATCTTCAGCCGACTTGACCCGTGAGCCTTGAGCCTTAATATTAGCAACTTCCTCGCTAGGCACTTCAATGTCAAACTCCATCTGGGCCTGCCCGCTTTCAACCTCCCAAACGCGATCCGATTCTTGAATCAGGACGACCTCTCCGTTGGCAAATATCCTCAAGGAACTTAAAGAATCAATCTGTTTCAGCTCATCTTTCAATTTAAGCAAAGAACGATAAATCTTGCGTATCGAAACTTTGGCATCCATAAGCCCTTTTGCAGTCCTGAGCAGAACGACATCCTGAAAGGAAAAACGATACTCGCCTCTACTTCCCTTTTCCGGGACCAGCAAAGAACGCCGCACATAATGCCGCACTGCATCAGACTTGATCCCGATCAGCTCGGCAACCTGTTTCGTGGTGTATCCGCTCACTAGGTGGTGGTATCTGGAGATTTTTTACGAGGAAACAAACGCCATCGATTTTCTCGATACTCGGCTCTGGCTTTTTTCATCGATTCTCTAATCAAAACGACTTGTTCTTTGCTCACACTCTGAAACCCAGGAACGAAGCAACTGACACCCGGTTCAAAACCATTTAGCCCAGAATCTCTCACACCCCTAATAACATCCAATTTGCACAAT
>CAZYHH010000177.1:0-7055 GCA_964647295.1 uncultured Pseudomonadales bacterium | reverse complement strand
GACGATCAATTGCCACTTATTGATCGGATCAACGAGTAAGAGTTGGCCACTGATTATTTGATACTCCACGCCGAGTGCGTCCAAATTCACTCCTATCCCTGCCAAATCGCTTTCATCCGTACAGGCGACTCGCAAAGTTTTTAATTGGCGATAAGGCGCTTCAGAGATCTTGATCTGTTCCAGCATACCCTCTCCGCCCCAGGAACCCGGACTGCCAACAAAACCGATCTCCTGATAGAACTCATCTAGCGTAGTAGGCTCTGGAGCACCAATCTCAATATCTAACAGTGTGTGTAAAGTCATTATCTTCTCCTACAAAAAGTCACTTCCATTTCATATCAAACCGACATACGAGCCACCATCTAACTGCAGGTTCTGCCCTGAAATATAGCCCGCTTGGGCACTGCAAAGAAAGGCGCAAGCATCACCAAATTCTTCGGGGCGGCCCATTCTTTTTGCCTTAATTGTGTTGGCAATGGACTCAATAGCCTCTGCATGCGTGATGCCCTGGTCCCGCATCATCATCTTTGCCATCTGTTGCTGACGCTGGGTGTCAAATCGTTCAGGTAATAGATTATTGATGGTTACATTATAGGCTACTGCCTCTCCTGACAGACCTTTACTCAAAGCCGTCAAACCAGAACGTGCTGCCGTTGATAGCCCCATCAAAGCATGCGGAGACTTGACCATCGCCGAAGTAATATTGATTATCCGTCCAAACCCTCTCGATTTCATACCCTCGATTGCTCCTTGGATCATAAAAGCCGGCGCAAGAAGATTCGCGTTAAGCGCAGACTGCCATTCAGGTTCTCCCCAACTCTGAAAATCCCCTGGCGGCGGTCCTTCGTTATTGTTAACCAAGATATCGGGTTCGGGGCACGACTCTAGCAGTTTTGATCGGCCAGCCTCTGTGTTGATATCGGCGGCAACCGAGGTTACCGAGCCTTGCTGAAGCTCTGAGAGTTCTTTTTGTGCTTGAGCAAGAGTTCCTGGGTCACGTCCGTTAATGACCACACTGCAGCCTTCTCGAATTAAAGCTTTGGCACACGCTTTACCGAGCCCACGGGAGGAAGCACACACGATCGCTTTACGTCCTAGAATTCCTAAATCCATCTCAAACTCCTAACTACGATAAAGTATCAGGCGCCTCGTCAAGAAAAGCCGAGATCCCACTGGCCGGGCATCCGGATCAGCACTCACGCGCTTATCAGCGTGTGATCAAACACCGCAACCAGACACGATTAAGCCTGCTAACGCCTGACCCAGATGGGGGAAGACCATGCTCTATCCTGGATGGTCGCATGCATGTCCGGTCGAGGTGGCACTCCCGCACGGATCGCATCGTAAGTCGACCAACGGCAAGAAGGGTTCTCCAACACCCTGACATAATAGAACGCGCGCTGAGCCGGATCATAATCGGGATCCGTCCAGACCGTTGCCAGTTCGTTGTCTCCCTTGTTTGGGGTCACCGAGCAATCACTCAGGTCCACCTGGGCACCATTATCCGGACATCGATTGGTGTCAGGATTCACAGACAAGCCATCTGAACACGCCACGTCGATCACTGCCTCACGGCCTTCTCCGGAATCAACCCAGCCCTTCACAATCTGTAAGCGTTGTAAGGGATAGGTATCAGGATCTCGAGAGGCCCAGACGTAAAAAGACGGCGCTTCTTCGCTTTCTAGCTGCAAGTCCGCCCCCATGGGGACACCCTTCTCATAGGCCTGTTCGATGCTGTTAGCGGCATCTAATAAACTCTTGTCTAACTCAGTACCCCCAAAAAACCGAAGCTTGATGTGCGGGCCGCTGGTACTAAAGGTTTCCTTGTTACGCATTGACTCAAAGATCGCATCGCGTGTATTAGACTCCGCCCAGACACCTGCCAGTCCCGATGCGCCCCAGTATCGTGAGGCACCATTTGAATATAAGGATCCATCTTCGGCGGGCTCCGGCAATGGAATCGAACCGCGGCGGTAGGGCGGCGTATCTAGCAAACCGGTTTTACTCCAATAATTATCTTCTTCGAAGGACCCCGCGGCATTGTGGGTATCGGAGGCGGCGATGACCCCAAACTGATAGGGATTGAAGCCTTGCTCTTCCTCCATCACCAATCCGTTGATTAACGCCTCTCGCACGTAACTACCTTGTGGTTGCGATTTCGCCGTGCTCGCAATACGAAACGGCATGATCTCGAAATCGGCCCACTCATCGTTGGGTGAGAGCAGCGGATGCGTATCCGAGGTGCCCTTAACCTGGGAGTTTTCGACGATGGGCTCGTTGCGCATACGCTGTTCGGCCCATTGCGCATCGATGGGCTCTCCCGCCCAGTTGTTCTTCGGAAACATCCAACCGTTGGATCCATTCATATTATGAGGAATCGCAAGGGAATCAATGCCGTCAGCGCGATTCTGATCCATCCAGGACCACAGATCTTCTGGGTTTAACGAATCCAATCGGCTGTAGGGTTCTATCGGAACAGAAGAATTACGGAAAATAACGTTTCGATGAAGATTTTCGGCGGCAGGCCCCGACGAGGTATATTCGTAACCAATGAACGTAGTGAAGTTACCAGGATCGTTGTGCCGTTCGGCTGCTTCAATAATTTCATCCCAGGCTCCCCTTAAGATATTTCGGTCATCTAGTACTGCTCTCTGCTCGGCATCACCCCGCAGGTAAGTCAAAACGCCAGCAAACGCGCTCGATGAACCTTCCGCCGTCGTCGCTCCCTTTACCAGCGGGACTAAGGGATTGTCCTTATGTGTCCCTTCAGGATCGGCCAACTCGCGCATCATGCCCAGATAGAATGCGTGATCAGAAACGGCTAAGAAATCCAGCGGTTTTTTCATCTGCATCGGCATGCCACGAACGTGTTCGATCATTTCGCCTTTTGCAAAATTATAGGCGTCATCGGGTGTCCTTCGCGTTCCAAACAAAAACGCGTCGAAGGATAAAACCGTGTGGATGTGGGTATCGCCAAAGTACACATCCTTTAGCGGATTGACCTCGACCGATTCCTGACTAATCGAATCCGAAAGTCCTGTTGCCTCGCTATCTTGAGCGCCACCACCCGAGCATCCCGCCAAAAAGACCAATAAGATCCATACAACAATTATTTTCATATCTCCCCCAAAACATGTTTTCTTTCGACACTCAACGCGACTATACAAGAACGAACCTGATCATCACCTACTGGTATTCACCCTCGGGATAATAGCGCCACAATTTCTAGTTTTATAAGCTCGGATTCACTAGGAATTTTTGGCCCGTCGCTTGTTGCGAATAGACCGATAAAGAATCCAGACTTAGCGCTCCTGAGAGCGACACCTCCTGCGTGTAACTACTCTTAAAGGTAGTCGTAACTTCATCGGCTACTCTCTGACGAAGCTCCGACGCCTTTTCCCGCCCAATTTTTTGCAGGAATGGCGTCAACAACCAACCGCCTACTCCCCACTGCATGCCATAGCTCCTCTTAAGGACCGTATGAGAACGCTCCAGGCCGCCATAAATGTAAACCAGCTTATCCTGATCCGATCCGTATCGACTATATTCTCCGCCTTGTGCGCTGGCCGCGGCTTCCATCGCTACTAAGAGATCATTCGCCAAGTCACCCCCACCCGTTGCGTCAAAAGCGATATAGGCTCTAGCCTCCAGGATCGCCTCTTTGAGATCCTTAGCAAAAGATTGTTGACTCGAGTCACATACATGCGTCGCACCTATATCCCTCAACAAGGCTTCCTGCTCCGGCTTACGCACAACATTAACCAAGGGTACGTCATCAGCTATACATATTTTTTGCAGCATCTGTCCTAGGTTCGAAGCTGCAGCAGTATGTACTAGTCCTGAAAATCCTTCCTCTCGCATAGTTTCAACCATACCCAGAGCGGTCAGCGGATTAACAAAACAGGAAGCGGCTTCTTTCGAGGAGACACCTTCATTCATCACTAAACACTGATGGGTTTTTAGCGTTCGGTACTCGCTATACATAGCACCCCCTAGTACCGCAACAGTCTTACCCATTAGCGCTTGCGCCTCATCGGAGGTTCCAGCCCCGATAACCACACCAGCTCCTTCATTCCCTACTGGCATAGACTGGTCAACGCGAGCGGCTAGAGCACCCATGATATTTTTACTGATAGGAGCGGTAACAACCGGATTATCACCTGTGCCCGATTGAGCAGCCTTAGATACATCAGACATCGCTAAAAGCAAACCCAAATCTGACGGATTAATGGGCGCCGCCTCAACCTTCACCAGAACTTCGTTATCGCCTGGTTGCTGCACCTCAGCATCCTGTAAAGACAGTTCCAGCTCCCCGGTTGACTTAACCAAGGATCTTAGTTGGCGTCCAACAGTTGGCAAATCACTCATAACCTTTCCCCTAAAATTGTGAAACAAACAATCGAATGAGTATAACTCATCTATGGTCACACAAATATCTGAATGCACGACCCAGTCTCAGATAGGTACAATAGCCCAGTGGAACCGCTAGACCGAAAACAGCTAACCCCTTTATTTGCAGAAGAGAGGGCCAGAGATCTTTCGATACCGGATCTTGAAATGGTCGACTGGGCTGTCTTGGATTATTTTGGCTGGATCAGCCAAGCAGGCAATCTCGGGTTTGTTGTCATACCTCTTGGCAATAGACTCGAAGCTCTAAAAATGCATCGTTCACTTTCTGCTTCACGAAAACCAAAAACACATATGTGTTCTTGGTGTCATCACGTTTATCGAGGACAAGGTACCGCACTTTTCAGTTGCAACGTTGCAGGATCTGATGGCAGAAGAATCATCGGCCACCATCTATGTAGGCACCTCGATTGTAGTCTACGTATCAGAAATTTAGCTAGTGACCCGCCCAGTTTCATGCATGAAACAATCCCACTCTCACAAAAGATAAGCCGCCTAGAAAATTCAGTTTTTACGTTTATGCACAGAACCAACCAAATGAGCTCACTAAAAAACTAAAACTACTTGCTGCCTCGATTCGGGAGCCACGGGCCCTGGCCAAAGCCCACTAGAAACGTAACACATACGCAGCAACAACCGGCAATAAACATCCAAGTAGACCATCCCCAGTTCTCCACAACCTGCGGGAGACCAAGATTAAGAAATAACCCGGAAATTGGAGACAATGTCGCTGTGATACCGAAGGCTCGACCTACCCCATGTGGGCTTATTGCCTCGGCCGTCTCCGAGTAGATTGCGCACCATGCCGGATAAATAAAGCCTGCAAAAAACCCGGTGGTCGACCAAAGAACCATCAGCAAGGACTCGGAAACATCGGTTGGTAACTGCGATCCATAAATAAAACACAAACCAGTGGATAAGCCTCCGAACGCGGTGATCGTCTTGCGGACCTTGAGATAGTCCGAAAGCCAACCAGATACAAAAACACTAATCGTAAACACTATCCAAAAATACGATGTCACGTTAGCTGCTCTGGCCGGTTCCAATCCATGATGTTGCGTCAAAAACGTTGGCACATAGGCTGAGACTGTGACATAGGTGAGCGCCCAAAAAACGATTACCGTCGAGAGCAACCACAACCTCGGACTCCGATAAACCTTTTTGCCATCGTCATAGATCTCGTTTTTATCTGTTGTTATGTCTTTAGAGGTAAGGCTTTTTGTTTCGCTCGTCTCATCGGAATTCGCCGATTCCAATAGTTCACGCACCCGTGGACTGAGATCTCGATAGAAGATAAAGATTACCAGAGCAGTTATCGCCGCCAACCCAGCGGCGATCCAGTACTGCGACCTCCAACCTGGCCAGATGGGTAAAGTTTGCGCGGCCACTGCCGTCGACATGAGCGCTCCGATCGTAAACGCAAGCGAGACCCACGCGTAAACCATCGCGCGTCCCATACTCGGAGTCAAATCCCGAGACGCCGCATGAACGGCTGGGTTCATCCCTGCCATCAAAAAACTACCAGCGGTAACCAAAAACGCCAGCGACCAAAAGCTTGGGGAGAGTGCACCTAGTATAGAAATAATCGCGTAGGCGAATACGGGCCAAATCATTAAAGGTCTTCGCCCGAACCGGTCGGTTGCACGGCTAAGCAGGACGGCGCCAATACTGTAAAATAGACCCGCTACTGCCGCTACATAACCCCATTCAACCAAGGTCTTGTCAAAATCAGCAAGAATATAGACGAGTACCGGTCCATTCTTTAACGCTTCATATTGCTCAATAGCCCAACCAAGGATAATCAACCCGAGCAACCACCATCTTAATTTTCCCGTCGGAAAATAATTGATTTCTTTGGTTTTTAAATAACCCCAAAACTGTTGAGACTTGGTTATCAAGCTGAAATCTCTTACACAACAACCGATCGAGTCTAGCATTCTAGAAGACTCCTTTACTAAATAATGTAAAATAATCACCTTCGATATGCATTTGAAATGGAAGCTTTGATGAGTACTGAACAATTTAGAGAAGAAGTAAGAGATTGGCTCGAAACGAATTGTCCCAATAGCATGAGACAGGGCTCAGTACATTTTGAAGACGCTTATGAAGTCTACCAAACCGATGACGCACTGCTCTGGCAAGAAAGAGCAGCGTCAAAGGGGTGGACGGCCCCAACTTGGCCATCTGAGTACGGTGGAGGCGGAATGGGTGCTAGCGAGTCTGGCATTTTCTGGGAAGAAATGGCACGCATTAAGGCATTGCCCGCATCAACGGGTATGGGACTAGCAATGATTGGTCCTACGATTTTAGAAATGGGATCAGAAGAACAAAAATCTCGACATATCCCAAAGATTGTCACCGGTGAAGCACAATGGTGTCAGGGCTATAGCGAACCTGGTGCTGGATCCGATTTAGCAGGTCTGCAAACTAAAGCGGTCATCGATGGGGATGATTTCGTCATCAATGGTCAAAAAATATGGACTTCCGGCGCGCAATACGCGAATTGGATGTTTGCACTTGTTCGCACGGATCCCGATGCTCCAAAACATAGTGGTATTAGTTTTGTTCTGCTTTCCATGGATCAACCGGGTGTCACGGTGAAGCCCATCAAACTGATTTCCGGATCGTCGCCCTTCTGCGAGACTTTC
>CAZYHH010000176.1:0-7174 GCA_964647295.1 uncultured Pseudomonadales bacterium | reverse complement strand
CTTGCTGTCAGAGTTAGGCTCGCTGATCCAAGATTCGTGTGGTGTTCTAGTGAAAAGTGGCGATTGGGATAGGACTAGGCTGCCTGAGCACTTGACTCCTTATTTTCGCGTACTGGATGAAGATGGAAAGGTGATTTCTGAAGGGCGTGATCTGCAAAAACTTAAAGAACGCCATCTCGGAGAATACCAGAGTGATGGTTTCGCAAGTACGCCAATTGAAATTCAATCAGGTTTACTCGAATTCCCAGAGGCTGCCATCGTTTACTCACAGACCATTAAGATTGATTCTGCTCAATTATTGGGATTCCCGGGACTTGAAGACCGAAATGAGTCGGTCGCGCTGACCCTATTTGAGTCTCCTGAGGAACGCGATCGAGCTAACCGAAGAGGCTATCCTCGTTTAGTGCTGCTCAAAATGGGTAAGCAACGGCGTTTTTTTAGGAATGAGATTAAAAAGTTAAAGGAGCTAAGCATACTGTTTTCTTCTTTAGGAGATCGTGAAACCTTTGAAGAACAAATACTCTTTTCAGCAATCTGGAATTGTTTTTTTGAGCCAAACGAATTGCCAAGTGCGGCGGACCAATTCGAAACATTGTTAGAAAACAATAGATCAAAGTTAGTACCGATCTTCTATGAAACCGTTGATTTATTTTCGAGTGTAATATCGCTGAGATTTGCCATATCCAGATCGCTAGAGGAATTAACCTCTGTATCTTATCAACCTGCTCGTAGCCATATTCAAAGTTGGCTTGAGGAGCTGGTACCGCAGGATTTTCTGAACTGTATTCCGTTGAATTATTGTCGGCTACTCCCCAGATATCTAGAAGGGATTAGCCATCGAGTGAATACTCTTCCTGGCAGGGTGCTTAAGGACAGGGAACTCATGAATGCTTTGGCTCCCTTAGAAGAACGCTTAGAGGTGATTAAAAAATCGGAATTATTTTCTGCTGACAACTATGATTTTTTAAGATTTTATGTCGAAGAATATAAATTGACTATCTTTGCATCCAACGTTGCAAAACGAAAAATTCTTAATCACCCGATTGATACCAGTCAGTTTAAGCCGTCTCTAAAGCGCGTAGACGCGGCAATCAAAGAAGAAGAAAAAAGAATCGGGGTCGCCTGATCTTAGAGGTTTCCTCGCTTCGTTTCGATCTTTGCCTTGATAAAATCTCGGTGGTCAACGTACAACAGATCAGCTATTTTCCTGATCGCGTGCTCTTCCCATTGATCGATATATTGGTCGGAATTCGCGATCTGCCATAGTGTTTGGATGATGTTCTTTTTCTCATCGTATGTCATGTGATCGTTAATCAAGCTCGTATACTCGTATGAGCCGACACTTTTCTGGTGAAGAATTTTCGCTTGAGTAAGGCGGGTTTTAGCTTCTTCTGTGTCTAGATCAAAGGCTTCATTGATAGCCAGCAACATGGCTTTTTCTTCGCCGGTATCTATATCGTGATCCGACCACGCCACTTCCAACATTAATACCAGCGATGCGGTTATAGGATCTGCTGTTTCCCGAACCTTTTCAGCTTCGCTTTTCTGGAGCCATTTTTTAAGTGCCGAAAACATTAGAGTGAAAATCCAAGATGATTGATCGCCTCGTTGAGGATGGAAGGGTTATTAGTTTTAAGCTTAACCGAATCTGATAAAACTTGCCTGTAGGCTTTAGCGCCGGGCCTTCCTGAAAAGCAGTTCAGCAGAGGCCGAGCTAACCGATTTAGTCTTTCTCCAAGTTCGACCTGTGCGTGCATGTAGTCCAAGTATTTCTTTATTCTTTCTAGAGTTTCTAAGGGAGCGATGGTTTGGTCGGGTTTTGAGATATTGGCGAGCATCTCAGGATGATGATATGCCGCTCTCCCTATCATTACTCCATCTGCCCATTTCATTATGGAAAGTGCATCTTCTTTGTTTGCTACTCCTCCATTAAATACGATTTCTAGTTCTGGAAAGGTCTCTTTCAGCTTCCGTACTTTGTCAATTTGGATCGGTGGGATTGAACGGTTTTGAGCTGCTGAAAGCCCTTCTAAAATGGCTATTCGGGCATGAACATAAAATCTTTTGCAACCCGCATTGGCGACTGCCTCAATGAACGTGTTCAAGAATTTCGTAGATTCATTACCCTTTAATCCAAGTCGGCACTTAACCGTGGTGCGTAGGCCGCTAGCTATTTTCATTTCGTTGACACAGTTAGCAACCAGTTTGGGTTTTTCCATTAAACTTGCACCGAATTCTCCTTTTTGCACCCTGGGAGATGGGCAACCTACATTGAGGTTGATTTCGTCGTAGTTATGAGTTTTAGCGATTTCTGCACAACTGGCGAGTTCTTTAGGATCGTTACCGCCAAACTGTATTGCGACTGGGTGTTCTTCGTTCGAATAGTCTAGCAAGTTTGTCTGTTTACCAATTACTACTGCGGAACTGCTAATCATTTCGGTAAACAGTAATGCGTTTTTAGAGAATAATCTGTGAAGGTAGCGACAGTGTCTATCGGTCCAAGCCATCATCGGTGCCACAGCTAAGATTTTGCCGTCTATAGAAAGACTTTGTGTGTCAGTCATCTTAGGCTCTTTGATTAGGTCTTAATGGGTTTTCAGGAGGAAATCTTGTAATAATTTTGAAACATTTTGTTTCATTTTGCCCCATCATTTTCTCCATTTTATGTTCATTTTCCTGTAGATTAAGCGTATCATCGCAGCGCATGTAGTAGGAGTCTAGCCTTTAGGCAGTGGTTTCATGGGTCAAAAACATATCAGTCTTAAACAAAGAACGATTCGACAAGCCGTTCACGCGATCGGAATTGGCGTGCATTCTGGCGAGAAAGTTGGGCTATCTTTGCGCCCTGCACCAGAAAATACTGGAATTGTTTTTGTTCGTTCCGATCTAGGTCATCAAGAAGTGCGGGCCTATGCTGAGAATGTCTCTGACACCACGCTCTCGACAAGTATTTCTCAACATGACGTGCAGGTCGCGACTGTTGAGCACTTGATGTCGGCTTTATGGGGCGTAGGTATTGATAATCTGTATGTCGAGTTGACCGGTGAAGAAGTGCCTATTATGGATGGCAGTGCTGCGCCTTTTGTCGATTTAATTAATTCGGTCGGAATTGTTGAGCAAGCAGCCTCCAGGCATTTTTTAATGATTAAAAGAGAACTCAAAGTGACTCAAGGTGATGCTGAGGCGATCTTGAGGCCTTTCAAAGGGTTTAAAGCCACCTATACTTTTGCAGCTGATCACCCTGTCTACAATCGGTATCCAAAAGTTGCCACTATCGATTTTTCGTCGGTTTCATATGTCGATGAGGTTAGCCAAGCTCGTTCATTTGGTTTAGAAAGCGAGCTTTGCCAAGCTCAGGCGATCAATAAGTGTTTAGGGTCGAGTTTAGATAATGCCGTGGGCATTAGTGACAACGAAATAATTAACGACGACGGTCTGCGCTTTGAAGATGAGTTTGTTAAACATAAGTTGCTTGATGTGATGGGTGATTTGTATTTATTAGGTAAGCCGATACTTGGTGAATTTATAGGATTTAAGTCAGGACACGCCTTGAATAATAAATTGGCGAGGGCTTTACTGAGAGTGGATGAAGCATGGGAGTTGGTGACCTTTGATCTTTCTAAAGGACCTGCACGCATTGAACCGATGATTCAACCCGATTGTCTCTCGATCTCTTAATTAAAACTCTTTCCCTATTTTTTACCCAAATCTTTTCTCTCATTGTTGGAATTCGGTGGCCTAGCCCTCTATAATTGCCGCGGCGGAGTATTCGAAGCGCATAGGTGTTATTAGTTTTTCAAACTTATCAGTTCGATTTATCGATTATTCGAGACAGAATTTTTTCAGGATTAGATATCCGTGCAGTTTTTTATTCTTAAGTTCGGTATCAACGGTTTTTCCCCATATTTAATTGGTGGAGTTTCTGACTCTATAGGAAGGCTAAGTTGACGGTGATCACTATCAAAAAAGGCCTGGACTTACCGATCAGTGGAGAGCCAAGCACCATATTGGACGAAGCAAAGACCTGTCGATCGGTAGGTGTTTTAGGGCCTGATTATCCTGGCATGAAGCCGACGATGCTTGTAGAGGTCGGAGATCAAGTCACTAAGGGACAGCCGCTGTTCTCTGACAAAAAAAACGATGGTGTATTATTCACGTCACCATCTTCGGGTGTGGTCTCAGGAATCAATCGTGGCGAAAAACGGTCTTTGTTGTCGGTGACAATTGACAGAGCAGATGGTTCAGAAGAAGTGTTTGGTCAATACGATGCTGGGCAACTTGAGACACTTGATAGAGCGATAATTCAAGAGCAATTGGTGAAGAGCGGTCAATGGACCGCGATTCGCACTCGGCCTTACTCGAAAGTTCCAGCAATAGGTTCCGTACCAAATTCGATCTTTGTGACGGCGATGAATACGGAGCCATTGAGTGGAGAACCGACGACCATCGTCAAGCGTTCACAAGAAGAATTTGATGCTGGAATTCTTCTATTAACTCGATTGACTGAAGGCGCTGTTTATATTTGTCTCGAAGGTAACAGCGATATTAGTGTGCCAAAACAGAATCGCGTGGTTGAACAAGGTTTTTCAGGTCCGCACCCAGCGGGTTTGCCAGGGACACATATTCATTTCTTGGATCCGGTGGGTCCAAGAAAATCTGTTTGGTATCTCAATCATCAAGATGTAATAGCGTTTGGGCATCTGTTTTTAACAGGGAAGATACTTTCAGATAGGATTATAGCTTTAGCCGGACCAGGTGCGGTTAATCCCCGTCTAGTTCAGACAATCCTGGGTGCCAATTTAACTGAAATGGTTGCAGGTGAATTGTTGGATACAGATCAACGGGTGATTTCCGGTTCTGTGCTATCCGGTCGAACTTCCAGCAGCCCTATAGATTACTTGGGCAGATACCACCAACAAGTCTCTGTGATTGCCCAAAATACATCACGCGATCTTTTTGGATATTTGTCGATTGGGATGAAGAAGCATTCGGTATTTCCTGTATTTTTATCAAAATGGTTAGGCGAAAAGAACCTAGAATTTTCAACAAGTACCAATGGCAGTCCCAGGGCGATGGTCCCCATAGGGACCTATGACGCCGTTGTTCCTATGGACATATTGGCGACTCAATTATTGCGAAGCCTATTGGTTGGGGACATTGAGAACGCGATCAATCTAGGTTGTCTCGAGCTTGACGAGGAAGACGTGGCACTGTGTACATATAGCTGTCCTGGAAAGTATGAATTCGGACCAGTATTGCGCGAGATGCTGACTCAAATTGAGCGAGAGGGCTAGATCCAATGGGATTAAGAGCTTTTCTTGACAAGCTAGAGCCCCACTTCTCCAAAGAAGGAAAATTTTCTTCCCTATTTCCTTTATACGAGGCAATCGACACGGCGCTATATACACCGGGTAAGTTAACCGGGGGGGCCTCCCATGTAAGAGATGGATTAGATTTGAAACGAATCATGATGACAGTATGGCTATTGGCTTGGGCTGTAGGCATAGTTGGATCTTACTTCGTCGGCTACCACGCGAATGTCGCGATGGAATCTGCTGGTATTGAATCTATATCTAATTGGCGAGGAATCTATCTAAATGTATTGGTTGGGTATGATCCAACCAATATCTGGGATTGCGTTGTACACGGACTAGGTTATTTGATCCCGCTTTATGCGGTAGTTTTCTTAGCGGGTATCGCATTTGAATTGATATTTGCCTCTATACGTGGCCACGAGGTTAACGAAGGATTTTTTGTAACCTCGATTTTATACACGCTAACTCTTCCCCCTGATATTCCTCTTCATTGGGCTGTGATTGGGATCGTCTTTGGAGTGGTTTTAGGTAAAGAGGTCTTTGGGGGTACCGGAAAAAATTTCCTCAATCCCGCGCTCACTGGAAGAGCGTTTTTGTACTTCGCGTACCCGGCTGACATGTCGGGGGACTCAGTTTGGGTGGCGGTCGACGGAGTTACTCAGGCTACCCCGCTTGGGAATGCAGCCCAGGGATTGGATTATGGGGTCCAACAATGGGACGCGTTTTTAGGTTATATGCCCGGTTCCTTTGCAGAGACATCGGTTTTGGCCATCATGATTGTGGGGTTTATTTTGTGTGGGACAAAAATTGCTGCCCTGCGAATTATGTAAGGTTCGGTCTTTGGCGTCTTTTTGGGGGCTTGTGTATTTATTTTGATCCCTGCGAGAAAGCCATTGTTTGCGTTGACGCCAAGCTGGCATTTGGTTTTGGGAGGTTTCGCCTTTGGGACTGTCTTTATGGCGACGGATCCTGTTTCGGCTGCTCATACCAATAAAGGGCGTTGGTTTTATGGGGCTTTGGTAGGTTTTATGTGTGTCCTCATCCGCGTTGTTAACCCAGCTTTTCCCGAAGGCATGATGCTGGCGATTTTATTTGGGAATTTGTTTGCACCGTTAATTGATCATTTTGTTGTGCAGTCGAATATTAAACGGAGGGTCGCACGTGAGCAGCTATAACAAGGAAAGTCTGGCCAATACGTTTTTGGTCGCTCTATCAGTTTGTTTGGTCTGTTCAATTATCGTTTCCGGTATGGCGGATTATTTAAAACCCATCCAGCAGTTAAATAAGGAGCTCGATCAGAAGCAAAATATCTTAAGGGCTGCGGGTTTGCTCGCTCAAACTGCGAAAGTTTCTGAAGATGGTAGGACCGTGGAAGAGCTTTTTGCTGAGTTTACGATTCGAGCTGTCGACTTGAAAACAGGAGAGTTTTTGGATCAAGTGGATACAAACGCATTCGATCCAATAAAATCAGCTAAGCGAGCTGAGCTATCCATTGCACTGAGCACTCAACAAGATATCGCAACCATTAGACGTCGCGAAAATGTTTCCCTGGTTTATTTGAAAATGAAAGCGGGATCGATAGATAAATTGGTGCTGCCAGTTAGGGGCTACGGGCTTTGGGGTACGCTTTATGGATATCTAGCGTTGGAGGGTGATCTTACGACGATCTCAGGTATTGGTTTTTATAATCACAAAGAAACCCCAGGGTTAGGTGGAGAGGTTGATAATTCGAAATGGAAAGCCTCATGGAAGGGAGTGCTGTTATATGATTTGGATTGCCGACCATCTGTTAGTTTATTTAAAATACGATCTGAACCTTCGAGCGAGAGGGCGAGCTATGAAGTTGATGCCTTATCTGG
>CAZYHH010000175.1:0-7192 GCA_964647295.1 uncultured Pseudomonadales bacterium | reverse complement strand
GCGCCTTTGGGAGGCAAGCCTGAAGTTGTTGAAAGCACTTTTGAAGCATTTTCTGGAAAGGAATTTCAGTTTTAGTCGGACAAGGGATAGTTATATATATTTATAGGCGAAGCTTTGGGGGAAAGTGTTATGAAAGTTGATGGAGGGGTAGGTTTTGATTTGGATATGGTTGGGGCGCAGGCTCAGGAACTAGAGGAAATGGGTTACGCTGGTTTGATGTCAGCGGAAACGGCTCATGACCCGTTTTTTCCATTGCTGGTGGCGGCGCAGCACACTAGTAAGGTGGAGCTAATGACCTCGATTGCGGTGGCTTTTGCGAGATCACCGATGACGCTGGCTAACATTGGCCACGATCTTAATGCTTATTCAAAAGGACGTTTCGTGCTTGGGTTAGGATCTCAGATTAGAGCGCACATTACCAAACGGTTTAGTATGCCATGGTCAAGTCCAGCGGCTCGAATGCGAGAATTTATTCTGGCAATGCGGGCAATCTGGGGAAACTGGCATGAGGGAAAGGCCATGGAATTTGCCGGGAAATTCTATACACATACCTTGATGACGCCTTTTTTTACACCGCCGGCTAATGATTATGGCGCCCCAAAAGTATTTTTGGCGGCGGTTGGGCCAAAAATGACTGAGGTTGCGGGGGAAGTGGCTGATGGCATGATTGTGCACGCCTTTACAACGGAAAAGTATTTACGTGAAACCACGTTACCGTCTTTAGAGAAAGGATTTGCTAAGGCAGGTAAAAGTCGGTCGGATTTTGAAATCAGTTACCCTGTCTTTGTATGTACTGGGCAGAATGAAGAGGAGCTGGTCGAGGCTAAACGTGCTACGGCCCAACAGATTGCTTTTTATGGATCAACTCCGGCCTATAAGCCCGTCCTAGATAGTATTGGTGTGGGGGATATGCAAAGCGAGCTTAATAGCATGTCGAAGCAAGGTCGTTGGGTCGAAATGGGAGAGCTAATCAGTCCGGAGATCATGTCTGAATTTGCGATCGTGGGAGAGCCCGGACAAGTAGCCCCGCAGATAAAGGCTCGTTATGGCGATATCGTTGACCGCACTTCCGCTGCCTATGCCAATATTCCAAAGTCAGAAAGGGTCAAGATAATCACCGAATTGTCTGCCTAATTAATTGATATAAAGAGGACGTTATGAAAGTTGATGCGGGTATTGGTTCGAAATTAAATGAAATACCAGAAATGGTGAAAAAATTGGAGGGCTTTGGGTACGATGGGATTCGAACTGCCGAGATGAATCATGATCCTTTTTTCCCTTTGGTTTTAGCTGCTGAGCATACCGAGAAGCTAGAACTTGCGACTTCAATAGCAGTGGCCTTTGCCCGCAGTCCGATGAATTTGGCAAATCTTGGTCATGATCTTAATGCGTATTCTCAGGGACGCTTCACGTTGGGTCTGGGCTCTCAAATCAAGCCTCACATTACTAAGCGTTTTAGTATGCAGTGGGGAGCTCCGGCGGCGCAGATGCGAGAGCTGGTGCTAGCAATGCGCGCGATTTGGAGTAATTGGTATGAAGGAGACCCTCTGGAGTTTGTGGGAGAGTATTACCGTCATACGCTGATGACGCCCGCCTTTACCCCCGAAAATAAGGAGTTCGGCGCGCCAAGAGTGGTTCTGGCGGCGGTAGGACCTAGAATGACTGAGGTGGCGGGAGAGGTAGCCGATGGAATGATCATTCATCCTTTCAGCACACTGCCTTATATCGAAAGTGTCACGATGCCGGCCATTGATAAGGGGATAAAGAAATCTGGAAGACCGAGATCTGGATTTGAGCTGTCCTATTCGTGCTTTGTGGTTACCGGTAGAGATGAGGCTGAATATTCGAAAAGTAAAAAGGAAGCGCAGCAGCGAATTGCTTTTTATGGGTCGACACCTGCTTATAAAGGTGTTCTTGACTCGATCGGCGCAGGCGAGCTGCAGCCGGAGTTGAACGCCATGTCAAAGCAGGGCCGTTGGGTTGAAATGGGTTCTCTAATTACGGACGAGATTCTTCAAGAATTCGGTGTGATGGGTGAGCCTCAGACGATAGCTGGACAAATGCTCGAACGCTACGGATCGTTTGTAGACCGGACTTCGGCCTCTTTCCCTATATCGGATGTGGCTGAGCGCAGAGAAGTGATAGCAGCACTGAGGGCAGGTTGATTGAAACAGGTATTAATGTTTATTTTGGGATGATAGCAATCACGGAATGATTATTGTTATATAAGAATAGTTTAATATAACAATATTAATTCATTTTTTACCCATTATTCCTGCAATTTTACTTAGGTTTCTTCGTTCAATTAGCTATAATTGTCCTCCCATGAGAGCGACTTTCCTTGAAAGTGGCTAGCGTATATGGGATTTCTCTTTTGTTTACCGTGGTTCTTGGATAACAAACCCGGATTTCCATTTACAACAATGTACTAAAAAATGTCGAAATATTTTCGGAGGTTTACGCCCCCAGTAGTCTGGGCTAAGGAGTTGATCGGTGAATATTCGGTTTGTGACGTTGAGTTTGTTCGTTGCTTTTTTTCTGTTAGTGCCAGGACTAACTTGGAATGAGGTCGGAGAAAACTATCAACAGAGTCAGTTAAAGCTTAATCTGCGTAGTGAAAGCCTTGATTCTGAATTATTTAGCAGAAAGCTTGTTGGAGCGTTTGGCACAAAGCCAAAGGTTGCTCGGGAGTTTTCTGATTGGGTGCTGGAAGCGTCGATGCGGCATCGGCTCGAACCTGAGTTGATAGCCAGTTTAATTTCCGTAGAAAGCTCTTTTCGAAAATCTGTTGAGTCTCATAGGGGCGCGGTTGGCCCCACACAGGTTAAACCCAAGTTCTGGCAGGACTTCTGTGGCGATAACGACCTTTACGATCCTGAACAAAATGTATATTGCGGAGCGATGATTCTGTCGTACCTGATGGATCGATGTAAAGGCGATTACAATTGTGCTTTGAGTGCATACAATGTGGGGTTTTATGGCGATCGTTGGCAGGCAGGCAAACGTTATATAGCCAAGATCGATCGAAACGTGGTTAGGTTGCAAAACCTGACTCTTTGATAATTTTTTGAAGCGATGGTATGGCTGACTTCGGATTGATGATATTCCCGACCGACTACACGTTAGAACCTGTGGTACTAGGGAGGGAGACTGAAGCGTTGGGTTTTGAATCCCTGTTTTTTCCTGAACATACTCACATACCGAGCAGTAGGCTATCCCCTTGGCCTGGCGGTGCGGATCTGCCCAAACACTACTGGCATGCGCATGATCCGTTTGTGGCGTTGAGTACGGTGGCTTCTGTTACTACAAAACTTAAGCTGGGCACTGGCATTGCTCTCGTCACTGAGAGAGATCCCATTTTGATGGCTAAACAGGTAGCTTCCTTGGACCATTTATCAAAAGGGCGAGTGTTATTAGGCGTAGGAGCTGGGTGGAATGCAGAGGAAATGGAAAACCATGGAGTCGCTTTTGTAGACCGGTGGAAAGTACTGCGTGAGAGAATTCTCGCTATGCGCGAAATATGGCGAGAGGAAGAGGCTGAGTTTCAAGGCCAATTTGTGAATTTTGATCGTATTTGGTCATACCCGAAACCCATGCAGGCCGACGGGCCTCCTGTGTTGTTAGGGGCATCCTCAAGGTATGTGTATCAGCGAATTGCGGAATACGGAGACGGTTGGTTCCCTTTATTTCAAGATGCTCGGAGAATAGGCGCTGGGGGTGCAATAGATTATGCGGAGGGCATTGCCAAGACTCGGGAAGCTTGGGATAAGCAGGGAAGAGAGGGTGTTCCTGACTTTACGATTTTTGGGGTAGCTCCTGAAACAGAAGTCGTTGACCACTTGATTGACATTGGATTCACTCGCATCATCTTCGGCTTGCCATCGGCGGATGCCGATACCGTCCTGCCACTGGTCGAGAAGCTCGCGGCTTTCGCGCACAACTATTAGACTAATTAATAGTAGTTCGGATAATTATTTTCGGATTGCTTAAAGCCCAAGAGCTTTGCTGATTATTTGATTTGCTCCAAGTTCTTTGGTGACTTGTTGAGCATTGATTCCAAACCTTTTAGCTCCTAGAACGTGCTCCTGAGTATCGTCCAAAAACAGCACCTTTCCCGGGGGAAGGGAGATGTGATTGCATACGTGTTCGTAGCACTCGGCATCGGGCTTTCTTAGGCCGATCTCATTAGAAATATAGATTTTTTCGAAGTGCGAAAGTTCTACCTTGTATTTCTGCTTAAAAAACTCAGCATGGATACGATTGGTGTTAGTAAGCGCAAAGAGCTTATATACTGAACTGATTTTAGGTAGTAGGTCTATCGTTGATGTGATCGGTTTGGTCCATAGCTCGTTCCATCCTTTTAACCATTGATCTTGATTTAGGTTTATTTGGAATTTTTCTGATAAGTGAGCGCTATAGTCCTTGAAGTCGATCAACCCTTTTTCGAAGTCTTGATACTCAGTATCGATGGACCATTCGGAATAAAAATGCTCTGGAGGAGTGTGTGATATCTTACTCCAGTAATCAAAAACACGCCTGAAATCAACGCCTAGGACCACGTTGCCGAGGTCGAGTAACACGGCGTCGATTTTCACGTTATTTAGTATCCTGCTTGGCCGGTGTTAATTTTCTCGAGATAGTCGTCCTCTAGTGTGGAGTAAGTCTTTTCTCCATTCCTCATGATGTAGAGCGGATCTGGGAATTGTAATCTGTCATAACCTTGTTTTCTTAAGTCGCCCTTTAACATTTTGAAGGTCCCAGTGACCTCGATGTCCTCTTGGATCCGCAAAAAAATCGGAATTGCATAACTTGGGAGTTCGTTTGCTACAAAGATTGAAAATCTATCAAGGTCTAGTTCCGACACGTCATCATTAAGCGTGATCGCCGCCATTCCCGCGCGACCATCGGCATTCGGTATTTCAACGCCATAAATATTGCAAAATTTAATTTGATCGAAGGCATTAATGATTTCTCCAACTTCGTTGGTCGAGACGTTTTCCGCTTTCCAGCGGAATGTGTCACCAATTCGATCAACGAATTGGTAGTGCGGATAACCCAGCGTGTAGCCGACATCTACTGTTTTCATGAGATCGCCTGTATTAAACCAGGAGTCTCCTATTTCCAGGGCGTTTCTTATAATTTTGCCCTCGGTTGCATTCGTATCAGTGTACCCTTCGAATACCGCGTCTTCGGTGATTTTGCCGAGAAGTAAGCCTGGCTCGCCCTCGTCAGCTCGTAGGCAAAGATCATTCGCATCGCGAATAATCTCATCATTATCGACGTCATATTTAACCAACACATGTTCGAACGAGGTCATGCCTACAGTGCAGTCTTTGTTAAGTAAATTGGCGAAGGCGATGTTTCCCTCGGAGGCGCCATAGAGTTCGCATACGCGTTTTATCCCGAATCGAGCCTTAAAATCTATCCAAACGTCTGGGCGCAGGCCGTTACCCATCATAGAGCGCAGGGGGTTGTGTTTGTCGTTTTTATCGGCAGTGGTGTTTGTCAGGTATCGACATAGCTCACCAATATAAACTAGACAGGTACAGTGATTGTCTCTGACTTCATCTAAAAAGTTACTGGCTGAAAATTTGCGTCTGATGAACATGCCGGCGCCGGAGTGAAAAGCCGAGCCTGCTCCAATGAGAAGACCCGTTGTGTGGTACAACGGTAGGCAAAGATACAATGTGTCTTGGGGAGTGCATTGAAGACCAGCAACCGCGGCTAAAGCGGCACTGGAAAGGTAACGACGATTTGACATGATCGCGGCTTTGGGAAGCCCTGTGGTTCCTGAGGTAAAAATATATAGGGCCGTCTCTCCTAACGTCCTGTCTCCGGTTTCCTCAGGATTAGTTTCGCCTTGCTCATCTGCAAGGCTAGAAAGATCGATTGCCCAATTGGGTGCTGCTGATTGGCCTTGGTCTTTTATAAATAAGAAGTCATCACCATCTTTTAGCTCCAGATCATCTTTTATACCAGCCAAAGGATCGGTTCTCTCCTCTCCAACAATACATTTTTTTGATTGAGTGACTGAGATGCAGTGTGAAAGAGGCTTCCCCGTGAGGTTGGTATTGATCAGCGCGGCGGTTATACCCATTTTGTTCAGCGCTATAACTGTAGCCAGGAATTCAATTCTGTTTTCCATGAAAACGCTGACGGTATCGCCAGCAATCAGCCCTTGTTCTCTGAAACTGTGCGCAAACCTATTAGATAGCGCATTAAACTCAGACCAGTTTAGTTCGGCTCCTTCGAATATGATTGCACTTGATTGTCCATATTGAAGTGCATTTTCTTCTACTTGTGCACCGAGACAGTCTTTTTCGTCAATTGCTCTTGGCTGCATTCCTTTTTTTAGTTTAAGCAGAGTCGGCAACTGAGCAACTGTTGAGATGGTGTCTACGATTCCCATGACGCGATTCCTTCAAGATTTCTGTGTTTTGTTGAATTGATTATGCCTGATCGAGTTTCTTTCTATTAAGTAATTTGTTTGATCGATTTTTTCTATTGCTTGGTGTTAGATTGATCCCCTTTAGGTGGGAGAGAAAAATGAATAAATGGAACATCGGTAAGGTTACTGTAACTCGTGTGGTGGAAATGCAGGTCGCTGGGGGTACGAAATTCATACTTCCTGAAGCGACTCGCGAGGATTGTTTGCCGATCAGCTGGATGCAGCCGCATTTCATGGATGACGCCGGTAACTTGATTATGAGCATTCATGCTTTGGTGATTGATACCGGTGACGCTCGAATTGTTGTCGACACGTGTATTGGAAATGATAAACAGCGAAACATCCCTTCGTGGACAAATCTCCAGACTGATTTTTTGAGTGACCTTGAAGGAGCTGGTTACCCCAGGGAATCTATGGATATGGTGATGTGTACGCATTTACACGTTGACCATGTTGGATGGAATACGATGCTGGTTGATGGACGTTGGGTGCCCACCTTTCCAAATGCGCGATATCTGATGGCCGAGAAAGAATGGAATTACTGGAATACGAATGAGGAAGAAGAGTCCTATGGCCCTGTCTTACAAGATTCTGTGAGACCTATAGTGGACTTAGGGCTGGCTGAGTTTGTGAGCGACGATTATCAGTTGTGTGCAGAGGTTAATTTGGTCTCTACACCAGGACACACACCCGGACACGTCAGTGTCCTGATCCAAAGTAACGATGATCGAGCACTCATCACCG
>CAZYHH010000174.1:0-7197 GCA_964647295.1 uncultured Pseudomonadales bacterium | reverse complement strand
AGGTGGGCATCGAAGAAGGTGAGGTCATCACCATGTCGGTCGAGTCCATCGCAGCCGAGAAAATCGGCGCTCACACGCTTGTGGGTAACGGACAGACAGCCGTTGCAGCGGCGGCGGCTCCTGGTGCAAACCCGACACAGACAGGTGACACAATCGAAATATTTGGATTTCTGGGAACGAAAATGATCACGCCCGGGACGGCCGATTCAGCCAAGAGCGTTGCCAGACTCATAAACAATCAAACGGGGGTGACCGGAGTTAAGGCCTACGCAAAAAATTACGCGGCTCTGCATTCTAATGCCACCGCCGATAAAACCTATAGCGTCAAGATCAACGGCTACTCCACCGGAAACTTTGTGATCAGCAAGGGCTCCGTTCAGAACGCGGTAGATGCGATCAACCAGATCTCCGGTGCGACCGGTGTGACGGCGCATTCACAAGCTGCTGGTGCTATAACTCATGTGGTCCTCTTTGATAGTGATGGCGACGACATCACCATAGAGAACACGCAAACATTGACCGGGCATACAGACCTGAGGGTGAAGAAAATTGATGAGACCGGCGTAGTTGCTGGTTTGATGGGTAACGAGATCAGCCTAGCTCTTGCAGGCGGTAATGATTCGACTCGCATCACCGGCACTCTGAAGATGACCTCGTCTAATGCGTTTTCAGTTAATGGCGGAAGCACCACCGGTTATACCGGGACGACAGCAGGCGCCTATACCGCAGCGCTTAAGAATCTAACAGAGGTCAACATTAGCACGATGCTTCAGGCGGGAGACTCGATTTCGATCATCGATTCGTCACTGAATAAAATCGCTCAAATGCGGGCTAACCTAGGTGCGATCGAAAATCGGCTCGACTATACGATCACGAACCTCATGAATATCGGTGAACGAACCGCAGACTCTCGGTCAAGACTACAAGAAGCAGATTACGCGCTTGAATCTTCACGTCTCGCGAAAGCGCAAGTCATTCAGCAGGCGGGGACTCAAATGTTGTCCCAGGCTAACCAAATGACTCAGCTGGTCTTGGATCTTCTTCGGTAGAACGTAAACGATAACTAGATTTTAACAAAAGAGAACACACGTGAAATTAGACGACATCATGACAGTAGCCGGAGGGGCTCTCGAAGCGAACACCGTCAGGATGAACCTGGCTGTATCGAATATCGCGAATGCCGAGGTGCTTGCGGGTAGCGAAGCAGATGCGTTTAAAGCCAAAAGAGCGGTCTTTCGTACTATCTTGGAAAGTGAAGTCGACAAGAGGCGCGGAGAAGTTTCCGGTGGCATCAGAGTACAGGAAGTGATCGAAGACACCACCTCACACACAGTGTCATTTGACCCAAACCATCCAGATGCGAATGAAGAGGGATACGTATATCTCTCTAACGTAAACGCAATGAATGAGTTGGTTGAGATGACGGCAGCGGCTCGATCTTTCGAGACCAACGTCGAAGCACTAAATACCGCGAAGCAGCTGATGCTGCGCACGGTCGAATTGTTGAAGAAATAAGGGATCAATTTTGAGCTTACTTAACATTCCCGGGATTACCACGATGTCCGATTTGAAGGCTCAGGCCAGGCAGCCGGCTCCGGAAGCGGACCTAGATCGGAACGCGTTTTTGCGACTGTTTACGACACAGCTACAAAACCAGAACCCATTAGATCCGATGAAGAATGAAGCCTTTGTCGCGCAGTTGGCACAGTTTTCTTCCTTGGAAGCGACCACGCGGATGTCGGATTCGCTCGATCAGTTTGTGACGAGCCAGTCGACTGAGAAAGTCATGCGCGGTGCATCTTTAATCGGCAAGAACGTATTTGTGAGCGGCGCGACCGTAAGCCAGCCGGGCGGACAAGCCATCGAAGGCATGCTCAACCTGGAAGAAATGGCTGACTCGGTCATGTTACAGGTGGTGGATCGCAATAGCGGTCAGATCGTCAACGCGATGGACCTGGGCCCGCAGATGGCCGGTGAGGTTGAATTTGCCTGGAACGGAGGCAATTTCCAAGGCGAAGCAGCGCCAGCGGGAGACTATGTTTTCTTAGCCGAGATGACTCAAGGAGAAACATCTAAGCAAATTCCGGTTCTCGCCGAAGCCAAAGTAAAGGGCGTGTCATGGAATGATGAAATTGGACAAGTATTACTAGAGATAGCGGATGGGCAGGCCGTACCGCTGTCAGAAATTAAACGGATTTTGGATTAAATCGCACAGCTAAAGCTGTAAACGGAGAAGCATAAAGAATGTCTTTTTATACCTCACTCACGGGCCTAAAGGCCGCAACAACGGAACTTGCGTTAACGAGCAACAACATCGCTAACGTAGGTACTAGTGGATTTAAGAAATCGCGAGCGTCATTTGGTGACATATTTGCGACATCACCCTTACAGAAGTCGACGTCTGTTGTAGGTCAGGGCGTCTCTTTGAAGGAGGTAAGACAGGAATTCAGCCAGGGGAACGTGGAGTTCTCCTCAAACACGCTGGACCTTGCGATCTCAGGTGAGGGATTCTTTCCGCTGAAATCTGCGGACGGTTTGACGGACATATACACCCGTAATGGGTCATTCGTACTTAACGAGCAGTTTAACGTGGTGAACTCATCAGGTCAGGCTCTTCTTGCAGCGGCGGTTGACTCCTCCGGTAAAGCGGACCTGGACAAGCTCAGCAGGCTGGCCATTCCAGTATCGACATCTGGACAGGCGTTGGAGACATCGCTGATTGAGTTAAGTCTTAACTTACCGTCCGATGCGAACATTACTAGTACAGCGTTTAATCGGAATAACCCAGATACGTATAACAAGTCAACGGCATTAAGCGTATATGATAGTGGGGGTAACTCCTACCTAGCGACGATTTATTACGTCAAGACGTCTAACGCGACGGCAAACTCGCCGACCAACAAATGGCAGACCTATGTATACGTTGGTGATGACGAGGTTAACCCTGCTTTGCAACAAGCGACTGACGCTAACTCAGAAGAACTCTACGTGAATAAATATGGTGTTTTGAAGCCACGATCCGAAGTAGAGGATTTACTGGTTAACCGAAAAACTCAAAAGTTTGCGTTAGACGATCTAGTCGATCTAAGAACATCAGTGCCGGCAACGGTCACCTCGGGCAACAAGATTCCCGAGGACATGTCTTCAGACCAGGGATTCAATTTTGTGACGCTTGCCACCACTACCGGTGATGGGGGTCGATTTGATACGGGTGCAGGTAGTGGAACAGATGCGGCAAACCGAATTGCCGCCTTTACACCCACCAAGTTGGCTACGTTTGCCAGGGTTGACGTGGATAATAGTGGCAACCCTGTAATGCTGGAAATGACCGCAGCAGCGGGAATGGAAAACCGAAAATATACAGGCGTCGAGCTGGCCAAATTCATGCAGGACCAGCTCAACGTTAAATTTGGTGATGAGCGCTACTTTGATATTTCTAGTAGTGCCACCTTGAGACAGTTTCAAATCAATTACACGCCATCAGGTGCCGCCGCCACCGGGTTTCAGGCGATCGATTTGACGGCTAATGCCAACCTGAACACCACGGCTAAACAGACTCAGGCAACCGTGGCGACGATGGTCGCGAGTATGCAAGCACAGATCGATGCCTCAAGTGTTCCCGCGGGTAAGATTACAGTGGGATACGATTATGCAGAGAGGCAGTTTAAGTTTACTCCTGCGGATAGCGGCGACATCATTGCCCTTAAGGCAGGAGCCGCGGGTAGTAACGCGCTCTTTGGTCTGACGACTACCGAGGCGACGATTGATTCCGATGGATTCTATGGTCAAACGGTTACACCGAATGGAGCTCTGCAACGGATTGTGTCTGAACAGCGTTACGGTATTAAGGTAGCCTATGACGGAGCCGCGGAGAAATTTTCATTTTCTTCAGGGACCACTGGCGACGTTTCGGAGGTCAGCATTGACTTTAATATCAATCCTGCAGGCGTTAGCGTTCAAAATTACTTTGCCGAATTTCTCGGCTTTGAGGTTAATGATGTTGCAGCCGGAACAGACTCAGCGTTTACAGTAGAACAATCGGACAGCGCGCTCAGAGGGGTTGTTTCTTTACCGGCGATCACCCGAGGCTCTTCGATTGCCGTGAACGTAAACAACACGTTTTCGGTGGATGCGTCGAATGACACCTTTGTTGTGAGTGTGGACGATGTTAAAGGAACATTAAAGATACCCCAGAGTGGTAACTACACCCTGGACAGTTTTATCTTGGCATTAGAAAAAGGAATTAACCAGCTATCATCGTCATCGGGCAGTAGCGTCTCGGGTGTGACAGTCGCGTACGATGCAGCAACGAATGGCTTGGTTATTACCACCGGCACAACGGGTACGGACTCGTTTATCAAGGTGTCGGGTAGTGCGACCTGGGGCATGGCAAACATCGAGGCGGGTCGTGGTACGACCACCACATGGATAAAACCGACTCAGGCTGCCGACGTTGTCAATAACGTCTCGGTTAACAAGTACATTGACGAATTTGGTAATGAGACGGCCAGTGCAGACGGTTTTACTTCTCTGCCTGAATGGTCGCCTATTTATCTGGATAAAGGTGAATTGACCTTTGATACATCAGGTAACCTGCAATCGCCGTCTGGCGGTGCCCAGTTGGACACAGTGTTCCTGGCAGGTGGTCGTGGTGCTTTGAACCTGACCATCGACTACGGTAATACGACTCAGTTTTCCCAGGCCTTCGCGGTGAAGTCTCAGAATCAGGATGGCTCTCCAGAGGGTGACCTAGTTGGTGTTGATATCGGAGACGATGGTCTTGTGGTCGCGAGTTATTCAAACGGTGCACAGGATTCCTTAGGAAAGATTGTGCTGGTGACCTTCCCCAGTAACGAGGGGTTGCGTCAGAACGGGGACAGTTCTTATTTGTCTTCAGCAAAATCCGGTGCAGCAAGTTTTGGTGAGGCGGGAACGGCCGGTTACGGAACGATTCGCGCGGGCGCCAGAGAGCGATCTAATGTGGATTTGACGACGGAGCTTGTCGGACTGATTACGGCCCAACGAAACTTCCAGGCCAACGCAAAAGCGATTGAGACCTCGGGAGCGCTGACATCCGCAATTATTAACATCCGGTCTTAGTTCTGAGTTTATTTAAGGATAAGTAACAATGGATAAGGGAATATTTACAGCGGTCACTTCGATCAACTCTGAAAAGAGACGTGAGATCAACAATGTGCACCACTTGTCTAATGTCTCCACCATCGGGTTTAAGAAAGCCTTCCAGGCGTCAATCGATACGATTCGAGTTGACGGTCCTGGTAATAAGACTCGGTTCATGGCGAGTTCAAGCGAGACTGGCCTGGTTGACATGACACCTGGACCGAAGATGTTTACCGGCAACCCCTTAGACATATATATGGATCTGGATACGGTCCTTGGGGTGTTCAATCGAGAGGGCGTAGTTGCGTTTACGCGGCGTGGTGACATGCGCGTGAGCAATGAAGGCCAGCTGATTCTTGCGACTGGTGAATTGGTAGTCGGAGAAGATGGGGGACCTATTGATGTACCGAGGGACATGCTTTTGTCTGTGTCACCCGAAGGAATTATCTATTCTCAGGACCCTGCAGAAGAGGTCGCTGAGCAGGAAGAGGTAGGACGATTGTTGCTAAGAGACTCTTCGCAAACACCATTACGAAAAATGCAAGACGGCCTGTTTACGGCTGAAGGTCAGGACGGTGGTGATTTTGAAAGTGGTCCAACGGCCGTTTCAGTTACCAGTGAAATGTTAGAAGGTAGCTCCGCCAGTGCCATGGACGTGATGGTGCAGATGATGGCAGGGCAACGTAGTTTTGAAATGAAAATGAAATTGATTAGTCAATTTATGGATTTGAGTGAGACGAATAACACAATGATGCGTCTTGCTTAGCAAGAACAAGTAAAGGAGTGATAGATGGATGCTTCACTATGGGTAGCTAAAACAGGCTTAAATGCCCAGCAAACAAGGATGAGTGTGATCGCGAACAATCTCGCGAACGTCAACACCACGGGTTTTAAGAGAGACCGAGCGGTTTTTGAAGATCTGCTTTACCAGAATATCAAACAGGCCGGCGGTCAAACCGGTGCAGACACAACCGCGCCGGTCGGGTTTATGTTGGGTACAGGAACACGGATTGTTGCCACTGAAAAGATGCAGGGCCAAGGCAATATGATTTCCACTGAAAATGCATTGGATTTGGCGGTTGAGGGTAGCGGGTTTTTCCAGATTGTTCAGCAGGACGGTACGATTTCATATACCAGAGACGGTAGTTTCAAGTTGTCTCAGGATGGCGAATTAGTGACGGTTTCCGGTGCTCTGTTGCAGCCTCAGGTCGTCATTCCTCAGGACGCTGCCACTATCACCGTTGGTTTGGATGGAACGGTCAGCGTTGAACTTGCCAACGGTGGAGGTAACCAGCAGTTGGGACAGATCCAGCTTGCGCGATTTGTGAATGGCGCGGGCCTAGAGGCGATGGGTCAAAACCTATTTCGTGAAACACAGGCCAGTGGACCACCGATCATCAGTGTTCCAGGTGAACAGGGGGCAGGCAATATCGCTCAGGGTATGCTCGAGGCCTCCAACGTGAATGTAGTTGAAGAGCTGGTCAATATGATTGAGACCCAGCGCGCTTATGAGGTGAATTCGAAGGCTATTTCGTCTGTTGATGGCATGTTGAGGTTCTTAAACCAGAACTTATAAGGATAAAAATGAATAGTTTAGCTGTGAAATTATTGAGTCTCTTTTTAGCTCTGGTGAGCTTCGGCTGTGTGTCTGGAGTGCCGGATAGAGCTGATGCTTCTAAAGGTTTCCTTCCTATTGTCCCAGTTATTGAGCAAGAGTCGCCTATGGTTACTGGTTCTATTTTCAATGACAACCGTTCTAGCCGGCGATTTGGTTACAAACAAAATTATCGGGTTGGCGATATTTTGACGGTGATTCTCAGTGAGTCTACACAGGCTCAGCGAAAATCAGGCATAGGTACTATAAAGGAAGGGGTGAATACCCCGATTAGCCAACTTCAAAAGGTTTTTAGTGTAGTGAGTGCAAGTCCGAATTACTTAGGGCAAGAAAGGTGGAAAAGGGGTTTCAAAGGTCTTGATCTTAATGATAATAAAGTGGAGTCAAAAGGCGTTGGCAGTGCCAATCAAGCAGCTTCGTTAGTTGGCGCGGTCGCGGTGACCGTGACGCAGGTCCTACCA
>CAZYHH010000173.1:0-7215 GCA_964647295.1 uncultured Pseudomonadales bacterium | reverse complement strand
CGGCATCGACAGTGGAACATTTCATAAAGCTAGCCCAACATTTTTTCATTTCGCCCAATACGATTTCTCAACATGCAGCGATAGAAGCGCTTAGCGAAGCGTGTCTAGATATTCATGAGAGTCGAGTGAAGATTATTTCAGAGAGATTAAAGGGCTTGTCTAGGGGCCTACAGGAAATGGGATTTGTAATTCCAGTAGAGCCTGATGGAGGGTTTTACTTGTTCGTTGATATATCTCATACGGGCTTAGATAGTGAGGAGTTCTGTTCACGAATATTAAGAGAATTTGGTGTGGCCATTACTCCAGCATTTGATTTTAGTGAGTATTACAGTGACGATTATGTCAGGTTTTCCTGTTCTACAGATTTAGATTCCATAAATTTAGGACTTGATCGCATTAATTTAGCGTTGAAGTCTTGGGGGGTATAGTTGCGACTGCCTGAAATGGAAGAAGTGCTTTTTCTCAAACGATACAAGAGATTTTTGGCAGATATAGAAAATCTTGAAGGGCAAAAAGAAACTGTTTACTGTCCTAATACTGGCGCTATGACAGGGTGTGATATTCCTAACAGCAAGGCTTGGATATCCTATTCTCTAAATCATAAACGGAAATATCCCAAGACACTTGAATTCATTGAGTCTATGGGAGGTATTGTTGGCATCCGTTCAGTGTTGGCTAATCAGTTGGTAGAAGAAGCTATTTCTAGTAAAGTATTGGCAGGCTTAGAAGCCTTCGAGCTTGTTCGTTCAGAGCCCAAAATACCTGGTGAGAATGGGAGATTAGATTTTTTGTACTCTGACAGAGGGCAGTCAATATTTGTTGAAGTGAAAAGCGTTAGTTGGTTGGTTGATGAGCAGATAGGCATTTTCCCCGATGCTGTTAGCTCAAGAGCTTTAAGGCATCTGAATGCACTTTGTAAGATTCGAGAAGAAGGTGGTAGGGCTATGTTGGTTTTTTGTGCGCAGAATACTGGGATAAAAAAAATCAAGCCGGCCGTAGAAGTAGATTCAGAATATTATGAGGCATTAGTGAAGGCGATGGAAAGGGGCGTTGAGGTTAGGGCCTTGAGTTGCTCAAATGATTTAGTCTATTGTAAAGCTAACCAAGAAATTCCTTTTACGTTGAATTAAAGCAACTTTTGATATTTTTCGACGCTTTCTAGTCTTGCCCCATACTCTTGCACAATAGATGCTGCGCATTTATTGGCAAAGGCTGCGGTTGCTCCACTGTCTAGATTTACAGATCGCGCATACAAGCAAGCCCCTGCATATATATCTCCTGCGCCATTGGTATCAACAGGGATCACTTTTTCGGATTTGACTTCCTTAACACCTGCTTTCGATATTGAGATCGATCCTCTATCACCTAAGGTTATGAAGGCTTCTTTGGCGATGTCACGTAAAGCGGATACAGCAATATCCATTCGATCTGTTTTTGCCCATGCGAGGCTTTCTTCCTCATTGCAAAATAGTAGATCCAAGCCTTGACCAATAAAAGACTCAAGTGAGTCTCTGAAATTGGTAACTAGTGAAGAATCGGATAATGTGAGTGCGATCTCGCTACCCGCATCTGTTGCCATCTCTATTGCTTTAACTGCCGTCACACTGCTTTTTGCCGACGTGGCAAGGTACCCTTCGATATAAATTGTTTTTGTTGTCGCAATCACGTTTTGATCGATGCACTGAATGTCCAGATCACTTGACACTCCTAAATTGGTAGCCATCGTTCGTTCTGCGTCTGGTGTGACGAAAACAAAACATTGGCCGGAATTCCCGTGATTAGTTATGCAATGACTATCGATCAAGATACCTGAATTCTTAAAATCATCTAAGAAGTGTTGGCCATTTTCATCATTGGATACTCTGCAGGCATAGGCGGTGGTACCACCAAATGCTTGTGTTGCAAAAATTGTGTTAGCAGCTGATCCACCACTCATTTTTCTTTGTGTCGAAGATTGAACAATTGTAGATAAGTTTTCCATTTGATAATCATCAACCAAAGTCATTCCTCCCTTATCCAGTGAGGCTTCGACTAGAAATTGTTCGTCTACCTCTGTTATGACATCGACAATTGCATTACCAATTCCGTAAGCATCGTACATATTAGAGCCTCACTTAGACCATTGAATTAAGGTTTCTTCGGCCGATAATAAAGTTGTTTCAATAATTTCCGTAGTGTGACAGAGGTTCAAGAAAGTTACTTCATAGGGTGAAGGTGCTAAATATACGCCCTTTTCGAGCATGCCATGAAAAAATTTTTTGTAGAGCTCGGTATTAGTCTGGCTCGCCTGTCGATAGTTTTTTACCTCACCGGCTTCAAAGAATATGCTTAACATGCCACAGACTTTATTAATTGATGCTCGGATAGAGTATTTTTTAAAGAGCTCAATTAATCCATCGCTTAGTAAGTCGGTTTGTGTTTCTAGATATCGATATTTTTCTGGGCCCAGCTCATTGAGGACCGATAGACCTGCTGACATCGCAAGAGGGTTCCCTGATAATGTCCCTGCCTGATAGATTGGTCCAACGGGAGCAAGATATTCCATGATTTCCTTATTGCCACCTAGTGCTCCCACAGGAAGTCCTCCGCCAATAATTTTACCCATTGTCGTCAGGTCTGGTAGAACCCCATAAACTTCTTGAGCGCCTCCGGCAGCAAGTCTGAATCCTGTCATGACTTCATCAAATATAAGCAAAGAGTTATTATTGAGGGTGATTTCTCTTAACAGCTCTAAATAACCGGATATTGGCGGTATGCAACCCATATTGCCAGCTACGGGTTCTACTATTATGCAGGCAATTTCGTTAGAGTATTTTTCAAAAGTTTCCTTGATGGACTGCGGGTCGTTAAATGGAAGTACGATAGTATCGCGAGCAACAGATTCAGGGATGCCCGGCGAATCTGGGATACCGAGGGTCAACACACCGCTTCCGGCTTTAGCTAATAGTGCATCGGAGTGTCCGTGGTAGCAGCCTGCAAATTTAATAATCAAATTTTTCTGGGTATAGCCTCTGGATAGGCGAATTGCTGTCATAGTTGCCTCGGTTCCAGAATTCATCATTCGAACTTTTTCAACGCTAGGGACCATATCTATTATCTTTTCCGCCAGTTCTATTTCGATATTGGTAGGAGCGCCAAAACTCAATGCTTTTTCCACTTGTTCATTAATAGTTCGTTGGGTGATTTCTGCGGAGTGGCCCAGAATCATAGGGCCCCATGATGCTACGTAGTCAATGAATTGGTTGTTGTCCACATCATATAAATATGCGCCTTTAGCGGATTCAAAGAAAATTGGCGTCCCACCAACATTGTTGAAAGACCTTACTGGTGAATTAACTCCACCTGATATTGAATTCAGTGCTTTTTTATATAACTCTTCCGAGTTCTTGAAAGTCTTTGTAGTCATATTCCAGTGTCTACCTTGCTTTTAGTGTCTAGATTTTTAGGGAACCAACTGTGAATAGTTGGTCCTTGTTGAAGATACTGTTCGAGTTCATTTGTAAGCGGATTTCTAGGGAACTCAATTCTAATGGATTTATCTGTTGTTTACTTTCCTTATTGATTTTATATCTGCTTTGGTTTTTGAGTGATCGCGAAAGAATGTGTATGGATTCTTATTTGATTAGATAACATGAAAGAAGCCAACCATAGGACGCTGGTGTAAGATGGAGATTCAGGCCTTTTAAAGTTGTAGGAGAAGTTCATTTATCCGAGTCTAAGAGTGGTTGAAAGAAACCCTAAAAGAATATTGGCATACGGTTTGATAGCGCTAACCGTAGTTATTTTGTGCTTTTATGCGGGCCTGGAGGTAGGGGTTTTCGAAGCAAGGGCGTATAGGGAAAAAGCGCATGAGCTGGAAACAGCTTATGGTCGATTAATGGAAGATCAAGCAAGTTTGGAGAAAGAGTTTTCTGCTGCTAGGCTGACTATGGATATACAAGAAAAGATGATTGGTAACCTTCGATCGGATATATCGAGCTCCGCTGGAGATCATCAAGAAGCGCTTCAGAACTTAGAGTTCTATCAAAAAGTTATCTCAAATCGATCTGAAAACAAAGGCTTAAGTACTTCTGGCTTGCGTTTTATTGAGTATAAAGAGGGGTTGGAGTACGAATTTGACTTGGTCTTCAGATACACTGGCGAATCTCGGCGTGCAGTTAATGCGGATATAAAAATGGATATTATTGGACGGAAGGACCGATTAAGAGAAACTCACTCTTTTGAAAAATTAGGTGATTTTAATGATTACCCAATCAAAGCAAAGTTCAGGCATTTTTTTCGACAAACTGGCTTTATTAAACTTCCGGAAGGGTTTAAGCCGGAAGTTACGCAAGTTAGTATCAGAAAAAGAGGAGGATCTTACGAGACTACTTCTTTTAAATGGAATACGACTTTGCAGCCCAAACTAATGGATAGTTAGGAAGATTTGATTTAATCGGTGTGGAAAGTAAATTGATATCGTTTTTAGATGATTAATGAGGGTCGGTTTTTTAAAATAGAAAAATATGCAAGAAATACAAATAAGTGAGAATGCGATTAGCAAAGTATCTAGTTTGCTAGTTGATGAGAAAAGCCCCGGACTAAAATTGAGAGTTTTTATTACCGGTGGCGGCTGTAATGGGTTTTCCTACGGATTCACCTTTGATGAAGAAATGAATGAAGACGATGCTATAGTCTATTCTGGTGATTTTCTTGTGTTGGTTGATGCGATGAGCTATCCCTATTTGGCCGGTGCGGAGATCGATTATATTGAGGATCTTAGTGGCTCTCAGTTTAGCGTCACTAATCCAAATGCTAGTTCTACCTGTGGTTGTGGAAATTCTTTCTCTGTCTAATTTCGTTTGAACACCGTTCCGAGCACTCGATGAGCGTTAGCTCCCGTTACAAGTGGCGAATTTGCGGGTATGCCACTAAGATTTTTATATGCTAACCATGCGAATGCTGAAGCTTCGATGTAGTCGCCGTCGAACGAATAGACTTCGCTGGTTGTTACTGGACACTTAGCTAATTCCTTCAGACGGTTCATTAAGTAGGTATTAAGTCGGCCACCGCCACATACAATTATTTCTGAGATTTTTGGATTTAGCTTTTCTATAGCGAATAGGATCGTAGTAACTGTTAATTCACAAAATGTAGTCTGAACATTTGTTTTGTTTAGAGTATTCAACTTACTGTACTTATCGTGGGCCCAATTAATGTTGAAATATTCTCTCCCAGTGCTTTTGGGTGGATCAGCTCTGAAATAAGCATCGTCCATCAAATGTCTTAAGAGTGGCTCAATAATTTTCCCTCTAGAGGCCCACCGGCCATCTTTATCAAAAAATTCATTTTCGTTTTTTAAAATCCATGAGTCCATTAAACAATTGCCGGGTCCCGTATCAAACCCCAATAGATTCTCCCCCAAAACCGTTATATTGCTTATTCCCCCAATATTTAGAATCACACTTTTGGGAGCCTTCTCCTCGAATAACGTTCGGTGAAAAGCGGGAACCAGAGGCGCTCCTTGGCCTCCTGCCGCGATGTCCCGACGGCGAAAATCGGCTACTGTAGTAATGTTAGTTATCTCGGTAATTACATGGGGATTTCCTATTTGTATTGTAAAGGGGAGCTGATTATTAGTTGTTGGGGGTCGATGTCGAATTGTTTGTCCGTGAGAACCAATAGCTACTATCTGTTTATTTGAAATGTCTAGTTGGGCTAAAAATTTCAAAATGCATGTTGATGTAAAATATCCGAGCTCTGTATCGCATTGGCCCATCAATTCTATTTCGTTTGCTCTAGGGTAGGAGAGGCTAATTAGTTTCTTTCTAAGATCTTCATGGAATTCGAACGTGTTGGCGGACACGAATTTTACTTTGCCGGATTCATCAATTTCTATCAGAGAGATATCAAGTCCATCTCCACTAGTACCGGTCATAGTGCCTACATAATAGCCCTGTTGGTTGTTACCCTGTGATGGCAAGATTAATTTGTCCTTTATAGTTCTTAAGTAACATCGAGATTTTGCCGGATAAGTCTTCAAAGCTTGTTCGATTATCTTTTTTTATTGGCAGAGCTTTGGGCAACTGGACGGTCCTAGGATTTTTATGGATGCCGTTAACCAGGAACTCATAATGCAGATGAGGTCCCGTTGCGTAACCTGTTTGGCCTACATATCCTATTGTCTGTCCTTGTTTTACCATCTTGCCGGATTTTATCCCCCTTGCAAATTTAGAAAGATGTAAGTATTTAGTAATAAATTGTTGTCCGTGTTGAATAATCACATATCTACCATTTGCTCTCGTTCTTGATGCTGTTTTGATCCTGCCGTCTCCAGCGGCGATAATAGGCGTGCCGGTCGGCGCAGCATAGTCAATTCCGCGATGAGCTCTAATAGTTTTGTGGAGTGGATGTTTTCTTTTTAAATTAAACGAAGAACTGATTCTAGAAAATTCTAAAGGCGCGCGAAGAAAGGCTTTCCGCATACTTTCACCCTCCAAGTTGTAGAAGTCCTTAGAGCCTTGCTTGTCTTCGAACAAGATTGCCACATAATTTTTATTTCTGTTGATAAATTCTGCAGCTAGGATATCTCCATGACCGATGAATTTATTGTCTATGAACAATTCTTCATACATCACAAAAAAGGAATCTCCAGGCCTAATGTCCAACACAAAATCAATATCCCATTGAAAAATTTGTGCTAACCGCATGGTTAAGGCGTCTGATAGACCGGCTTTCTGGCTTGATAAAAATAGACTTTGCTGGATTATCCCATGATTAAAGATCACGTCGCGTTCAGGTACGATATTCGATGAAGAGCTCTTAAAATGTGTAAGCTCTTTTTCGAAGGTAATGAGTTTTAATGGCTCAGGCTGGTAAAGTAATTTTTTGATAGCTTTATTTGAGCCTATCGTAAAAGTTAGTTTTTCTCCTGGTCTGATTTTTTTCAGGAGCTTTCCATGGGGTTTAGATATTGACAAAAGGTGAATATCATTAGGGCTGGCTCCGAGTTTTTTTCCGATTAGAGCTAAGCTTTCACCGGATTTGATCAGATAACGGTTTTTTTGGATCTTCGGCTCTTTTTTCCTAGTATTTTTATCCTGGAGATTATCTGGATTTTTCGGGGGTAAGATTATCGGCAAGTTTTTGTCATTCCTGATTTTTGTTTGTGTAGGAATAGTGTCAGAAACTAGCGAAAAGGCAGTGGCTACGAAAATAGCTGCTGCCCCTACCAAC
>CAZYHH010000172.1:0-7242 GCA_964647295.1 uncultured Pseudomonadales bacterium | reverse complement strand
CCGCAATTGATTTTGCTTGGCGCAGGCAGACCGTGTTTCTGGTCCTGTCTGGATTTTTCTTAGGAACTTTAGCATTTCTTAATGTTGTAGGTATTAGCAGATTTCTAGATTTGAGTTTTGACGTTTTTGGGGTCTCCGTACCATTGGCCATAGCCGTCGGGGTGTTGCCATATCCGATCACGTTTTTATGCACTGATTTGATTAGCGAACTCTTTGGTGAAAAAAAAGCAAGGGAGATGGTTTGGATTGGCTTGCTTTTGAATTTGTGGGTCTTACTGATTTTGTGGTTGGGCAGTGTCATGCCTGGTTTCGAAAACATGGATCCTCAAAGTGGGCTACCTGTCCTAGATGAAGCCGGTCGCTTGCCTGTTTTTTTTGAAGTTACTCATCTTGCCTTTGGGGCGGTTGCCGCTTCGATGGTGGCTTATTTGCTTGCTCAACTGTGTGACGTGAGATTGTTTCACTTTTTGAAACGTCTAACAGCTGGCAAACATCTGTGGTTACGCAACACGGCATCTACCTCTGTGAGTCAAGTCGTAGATACCACCGCGGTCATTTTGGTGACGCATTTTTATGCGGGTGCCTTGCCTATTAATGAAAACGAATCGCTTTGGCCCCAGCTGTTAGTATTTATAGCCGGGGGCTATCTATTTAAGTTTATGGTCGCTTTGCTCGATACGCCAATTGTTTATGCGGCGCGGCACATGCTGATGCCTTATCTTGGTCTTGAACAAAATGAAGAGGCTGCGCACCTGTAAGTCAGGTTGCCTAGTTTTCAATCTGTCCTAGATTGGCATGTATGATCGAACCATTGATTACAGGGTTTTGCGAGGTCCAAAATATCGTATTGGCTATTTCGTCAGGTTCAACGAGCCGGCCAAAGCTACTCATTTTTTTTATTTGCGCCATAAATTCTGCTGGCACGTGTTCTCTTAACATTTCTGTGTCGGTAAACCCTGGACAAATACAGGCGGTGTGTATGTCACTTGATACTAGGTCTTGGCAGGTCGCGCGCATCATCCCGATCACAGCGTGCTTAGAAGTCACATAACTAAAGCTATTTGGGACAGCTTTTTCAGAGAGTGTTGAGCCCAGGTAAATAATGCTCGATCCGGGCTGCATGAAAGGCAAGATGGAGAGGTTCAGCGTGTTTGGTGCAATTACATTAATTTCGAGTGTCTCGCGGAGCGATTTGCTTTCGGTCGATCCTGCGCCGTCATTGGTTAGTTTTGCAGCGTTATGGACTAGCACTATTTCTTTTGCCTTGGAGAGATGTTTTTCTATTTCTAGCTTTATAAAGGAGTAAAATTCTGGGTCAGTAAGATCTGCACGCAAATGAATTACACGTTCATCAGGGCAAGGTCTACGTGACAGATTGATGACCTTGTAGTTTGAGTCGAGAAATAATTTGGCCGTTGATAAACCGATTCCTGCACTTGCTCCTGTGATTAGTAAGTACTTCATTTTAGGCGTCTTGGCTCCAGTCGCTTGAGGCCCATTGCCCGTCACCGGAAGAACACTTCATGGTGACTTTGGTAATGGGAAGCGGCTGTACAGCCTGGTGAGCTAGAAAACAATCCAGAAAATAGCTTGAGAGTTCTTCGACGGTAATGTTTCTGATCGGGAGCAATGTGATGTCTCGCTTTAAAAAAGGGAGGCGCTCTTTATTAAATAGCACGTATACATATTGGTTATCCTCATCAATCGACAGGAAGGGGGATTTTTCAGGAATTAACACCTGTTCGTCGATTTTTTCGCAAAGCTGCTTCATCGTTCGTTTAATCAGGTTGTAGTCGAAGGTCAATCCGTCTTCTCCAATTGGCGACTCAATTTCCGCAGCAACTCGATAATTGTGGCCATGTAAATTTTCACGGTGCGACTTGTCAAAAATTGTAAAATGGCCGACCGAGAAATTTAAGTATTCTTTGCTGATTTCAATTCGAGTTGAGTTATTTCCCATATTTTTTTGCCATTCTTAATAGAGTCGATCTATTTCTTTCCGTATCGTCGGTCGGAGAAAACTCAAAACCATTAGATCACGCTATTGTAGAGGCCGGTCGAATATTTTCTAGTAACATCGTGAGTAATTAGGTCTACTTAGATTCAGACGATGAAGGAGATCAGAGCTGAATTATCAATTCACAAATGAGCAAAGCGAGTTTAAGCGAGAAGTAGAGTCTTTTTTGGATGCTTCTTTGCCCGCAGATATTGCTGAGAGGGTAAGAAAGGGCGCTCCAATTTCCAAGGAAGAATTGGCGGATTGGACTCGTTTGTTAAATCAAATGGGGTGGTCTGCTCCAAACTGGCCTGTGGAGTATGGAGGAACTGGTTGGCGTTTGGTTCAACGTCACATATTTGATCGTTGTTGTAGGGCTGCCCATGCGCCACCTTTGTCAGGGTTTGGCTTCAATATGGTGGGTCCTGCCATCATAAAATATGGTAGTGAGGAACAAAAAAAAGAATTTCTACCAAAGATTCAAAATGCTGATCTGTGGTTTTGCCAAGGATATTCAGAACCTCAAGCGGGCTCAGATCTGGCTGGCGTAGCAACGTCAGCTAGACGAGAAGGGGACGAGTACATCGTGAATGGTTCAAAAATTTGGACGTCGGACGCGGAAAATGCTGACTGGATTTTTTGTCTAGTGCGCACTAATTCTGATGTTCAAAAGCAAAAAGGCATCAGCTTCCTCTTGATCGATATGAAATCACCCGGAATCACTGTTAAGCCTTTAATCGCGTTTAATGGCAAGAGACTTTGGAATCAGGTTTTTTTCGAGGATGTACGTGTGGCGACCAGTCAAAGACTGGGTGAAGAAGACCATGGCTGGACGGTCGCTAAGAGTTTGCTTGGAGATGAACGTTTAATGGTTTCTCGAGTCGCAGAGAACAGACGAATCTTCAGCAATTTACTCGAAGTGATGTCCTTACAAGCAGACCGCGGGCAGCAGTTACCGGAGTCTTTTCGACGTGAAATTAGTGAGCTGGAGTTACGTATAGAAGCCTTGGAAATGACCAGCTTGAGGATTTTGGGAAAGGCCGATGAGGGCGAGCAGATCGGAGCCGAACCGTCCATGCTCAAGTTGAAGGGAAGTGAGCTCGTTCAGTCACAGGATGAAACGCTATTTAAACTAATCGATTACTTGGGAATACCCATGGATACCAGTAACAGTGATCGACAGTCTGGGGGGCCGGAATTGTATGAGTATATTAGTTCTGGCCGGTACCATCATCGTGGATATACGATTGCGGGAGGCTCATCAGAGGTTCAGCACAACATCATCGCTAAGCAGGTATTGGGGCTCTAACTGATCAAGGTTTTCAGTTCAATTAACGGATCAGCTAGAGACTCTGCAGGAACTTTTTTCCCCACGAGTTGTTTGCTCGCCATAAACTCTTTTGGGTTGTTGACAGCGTCTGCCGCAACTATCAGGTTATCTTTGAGATAAAATATAGTGAAGCTTTTTGAAGTCATATCTCCACGGATTACCGATTGTTCAGATTCTTTTGAAAACCCGACCATTTGTAATTTGTGTTCATATTGATCGGACCAAAACCAAGGCATTGCGGAATATGTTTTTGAGCCTCCCAGCATGTTGGACGCAGCGACTCTGGCTTGCTCCATTGCATTAGGCACCGATTCTAGCCTGAGCCTTCGACCCAAGAGTGGATTTGGATGATTAGTACAGTCCCCCGCAGCAAAAATGTCTTCATGGCTGGTTCTGCAGTTTTCATCAACCATGATCCCATTGTCTATATCAAGATGAGCGGACTTGGCGATTTCAACGTTTGGCAATATCCCTATTCCTACGACAACAATGTCAGCCTGTATTTCCTGTTCGCCACAGATGACACTTCGAACGTCATGATTTCCTTTGAAAGCAGTGACCTGGGTCGAAGTGTGAATCTGTACGCCTTGGTCTGAATGCAGTTGGTTATAAAAAGAGGACATTTCTTTCGTGGTGACCCGCTCTAAGATTCGATCTTCCATCTCCAAAACGGAAACTGACATTCCTTTTTTAACTGCTACAGACGCAACCTCAAGACCAATATAGCCGCCGCCAACGATGACCATATTTTGGTTTTTTCCCATTTGCTTGCGAATAGCATCAACGTCATCAATAGTCCTCAGATAGTGGATACCATTTAGAGCGTAGCCTTCTATTTCGAGTTTTCTTGGGCGCCCACCTGTCGCGATAAGTAATTTATCGTATGACAGACTGTTGCTGTTTGAGAGGTGCACTTCCTTGGCAGCGGAATCAATAGACAATGCTTCGTTTCCCAAAATTAGTTTGATTTCCTTGTCAGAATAAAAAGATTCTTGACGTAGACTCAGCTTCTCTTTTTCCTGTTCGCCGGACAGATATTGTTTTGACAAAGGAGGCCTTTGATAGGGAATGTAAGGCTCTGCGCCTACCATGGTTATCGGGCCTTCGTATTTTTCCTGTCTTAATGAAGCGGCGGCTTGGCCACCTGCTTGACCACAACCAATGATTACCATACCTGCCATAACAAACCCTATTTCAATATGCGAAAACCTTAATTTAACATGTCGTGCTAAGCTAGAGTAATTCGATGGATGAGGTAATTGAGGTGGCTGAATTTCGTACGCTCACAGAAATAGTAAAAAAGGCAAAGCAAAATCTGAGTAAGGGTGACTGGGACTATCTTACCGGAGCAGCAGATACTGAGGCTTCCTTGCGTCGTAATCGGGCAGCCCTTGAGTCCTGGGTGTTTAGGCCAAGAGTGTTGAACAATGTGCACGATGTGCAAGCAAGTACTGAGTTGTTGGGCGTACCATTGCGAATTCCAGTCATAATGCCGCCAATTGGTTCCGTGCAGGCATTTGATGCGTCGGGAGGCTCTGGTGTCGCTGAGGCTGCGAGTGAATTTGGGATACTCCAGATCCTCAGCTCCGCTTGTGCGCCTAATTTCGAAGAAGTTGCCTCGGCCGTGCAAGGCCCTAGGATTTACCAATTATATCTAATGGGTGATGAGCAGTGGATGGATGACATTATCGAACGATCGGTGGGCTCGGGTTATATTGGCTTTTGCTTGACGGCAGATACCCAAGTCTATTCTCGTCGAGAGCGAGACATCTTAAAGAGATATATTCCTATGTCCGGTAGGTTAGCGACTTCTCAAACACCAGCTTTTAATTATCAGACCACGATGTCTTGGGACACGGTTGCCCATATCAAAGATAAGTTTGATATACCGTTGATTATCAAAGGAGTCATGGATGCTAAAGATGCCTTAAAGTGTATTGAAGCTGGTGTTGACGTCGTTTATGTGTCGAATCATGGGGGCCGGCAACTTGATCACACTAAGGCTTGTATCGATGCCTTACCCGACGTTGTTGAGGCCGTCGATGGCAGGGTGCCGGTCGTGGTTGATGGAGGGTTTTTGAGAGGCGCCGACGTTGTCAAAGCGCTTTGTTTGGGGGCTACAGCGGTGGGTATGGGCCGGTTTGAGGGTTTTGCTATGGCGGCCGGGGGCCCGACAGCATTAGTGCAAGCGCTAAAAATTTTAGAACATGAAATTCACATCACGATGGCGTTGCTGGGTGTACGAACCCTGGATGAATTGACCAGTGACTTGATTGAGAGGGCGGAAATGATGGCCCCGGCACACGTAACCAGCGCTTTCCCGTTCTTAGCTGAAGGATACTAGTTTTTCACCGTTTGTCTTTTGGCATTGGTATCGGAAAAGGCGTGACTTTTTCGCCTTTGCTGTCTGTGATCTTGGCGACGCCCTCTTTTTCCACCTCATCTATTCTCACGATCGCGTGCATCGGAATAAATGAACGCTGTACCCCTTCAAATTCATTCCGCAATCGGTCTTCAGAAGGGTCTATTAACATCTGAGACCGATTGCCGAAAGTATAGTCTTCGATTTCAACAAAACCATATAGGTCGCTTTGGTAGATATTGTGCGCATAAACTTCGTACACTTGGCCCTGACTGTGAAAGAGCACTCGATAGACATTCTTAGATTGTTCCTTATCTGACATAGGCCCTATTCGTTTAAGTGTTTAATCCAATATAATATCACTTCTGTAACTTTCAAGGGTTGCCCTGAAAAATTATACGGCCTGTTTAGTGTTTCGTTCTGTTGGTCAGGGCGAGCGCCATTAAGAACGGCTTTTTATTTATAAGTTAGGTGCATGGCAAAAAAACTTTTTATCAAAACGCATGGCTGCCAGATGAATGAATACGATTCTTCGCGTATTTCAGATTTAATGGGCCAAGAGGAAGCTTATGTGATGGCGAATTCTGAAGAAGAAGCGGACGTCTTGCTGCTGAATACTTGCTCGATTAGAGAAAAGGCTCAGGAAAAAGTTTTTCACCAATTGGGACGTTGGAGATCGTTGAAAGATCAAAATCCTGATTTGGTGATCGGGGTTGGTGGCTGTGTCGCGACCCAGGAAGGTCAGAACATAAGAAAAAGAGCGGATTACGTGGATGTGATTTTCGGCCCCCAAACGATTCATCGTTTGCCCGACATGGTGACAAAGGCTAAATCTCGTCGGTTGCCAATAGTAGATGTCACCTTCCCGGAGCTTGAGAAATTTGATTCGCTTCCTGAGCCAGGGCTGACCGGCCCTTCGGCCTTTGTTTCGATTATGGAAGGCTGTAGCAAGTATTGTAGCTTTTGTGTGGTTCCTTACACCCGGGGAGAAGAAATTAGTCGGCCTGTTGAGTCGATCATGAATGAGGTGATTTCGCTCACTAGTAAAGGCGCCAAGGAGATTCATTTGTTGGGTCAAAATGTCAATGCCTATCGGGGGGCCTTGGGTGAAGGAGAGGTTCGGTTATCCGAATTATTGCATTATATTTCCGAGCTACCGGAAGTGGGCAGAATAAGATATACAACCTCGCATCCGATGGAGTTCACGGACGATCTTATCGAAGCTTATGCTGAACTACCCAAACTGGTGAATCATCTTCATTTGCCGGTTCAGTCGGGATCAAACTTGGTATTAAAGGCGATGAAACGAGGGCATACGATCGATGTATATAAAGACAAAATCAATCGATTAAGAAAGATTCGACCAAATATTTCTATGTCGTCCGATTTTATTGTTGGATTTCCAGGTGAAACCAGGGAGGACTTTGAGCAGACGCTGGCTTTGATTGAAGAGGTGGGCTTTGATTTATCTTACAGTTTCATCTACAGCGCCAGACCTGGGACTCCGGCAGCGAGTCTGGTTGATAGCGTCTGTTTGGAGGATAAGAAAAACTG
>CAZYHH010000171.1:0-7249 GCA_964647295.1 uncultured Pseudomonadales bacterium | reverse complement strand
ACGGCCTGGGCTCGAATTTAAATCTCCCTATGCGAGCCTATTCAAAAGATTCCGATTATCTCATTGCAATAGAAAACAAACTAGTCCCGACGATTCAAAAATATAATCCCGATTTAATTATCATTTCTGCAGGCTTCGATGCCCACGAACTGGATCCGTTGGCTGATATCAACTTATCCGAAACCGATTTTCGATGGATCACTCAACAGATCGTCGGCTACGCAAACCAATACGCCCAAGGCCGAATCGTATCCGCCTTAGAGGGTGGTTATCACCTAGAGGCACTTGCGGCCAGCGCGCATGCCCACATCGAAGAGCTCTGCTGCTAAAGTTTTGTTAGCGAGTCGGACTCGGGCCACCGCCATCGCAGTAGAGGCGCTCACCCGTCAGATATGAGTTCTGATCAGACACCAAAAACCGTACGACATTAGCCACATCATCAGGCTGGCACACCCGCCCAAACGGCATCCCTTCATCCAAAGCGCGGATGTCTTCAACACCTTGTGTGGCCTTGATGAGTCGTTGTCCCATTTCCGTGTCCACCAGCCCCGGTGCCACAATATTCACTCTAACACCATTGATCTTTTCTTCTTTAGCAAGCGTGTAGGCTAGCGCCTCCATCGCCGTCTTACCCATATTGTAAGGCGCCCCGTGGCTACCTAAGGAACGAGTTGCCACACTGGAAATCATCACAATGTCGCCTCGATCTAGACTTCTCATCCCTGGCAGAACCAAACGTGACAAATAGTGAGGTCCAAAAGCATGGGTGGCAACCACACGATGAAGCTCATCAGCATCCGTATCAGCGACCATTCGCCCACGACTGGCGATCCCCGCGTTGTTCACGAGTATCGCGATCGGCCCAAAGTCCTCTTCTATGCGACTAACCATCAGTTGATCTTCTTCGAGATTATCTACGCTCGCACAATACGCTCTGGCTTGTCCCCCCGCCGACTCGATCATTTTGACCGTCTCTTCCGCCGAATCACTGTCTCTACGATAATTAACTGCAACCGTGGCGCCATCCTGCGCCAAACCCAACGCGATAGCCCTTCCAACTCCTCTTCCACCCCCTGTCACCAGAGCCACTGATCCAGCTAACGACATATCAATCTCCCCATTAAATATCCTGTCTTATTGTCCTTTAAATTCAGCATCCCTTTTTTCAAGAAAAGCGCCAACGCCTTCCTTAAAATCCGCGGTACGGCCCGCTTCATTTTGCAATTGTGCTTCAAGATCAAGTTGCTGTTCATAAGAGTTTTGCCAAGTATTCCAGTAAGCCTTTCGAATCAAAGATAACGATTTTGGTCCCTTCGCCAGCTTAAGCGCGATCTCTCTTGCCCCGACCATCAGACTCTGGTTGTCTTCATAGAGCCGATTAATCAACCCCCACTCAAGAGCTTGGTCTGCCGGCAATCTCTCCGCCAGCATCGATAACTCAACTGCCCTACCCCATCCAATAAGCCTTGGAAGGACAAAGGTTGAACCTCCATCGGGGACCAACCCGATACGAGCAAAGGCCTGTAGAAAAAATGCTTGTTTGGACGCACATATAATATCGCCCATCAGGGCAAAACTCATACCTACTCCTGCGGCAGCACCGTTGACGGCCGTGACGATCGGTATATCCAGCCCTCTAAGTTCAAACAACAGCGGATGGTAGCCTGACCTCAAACTGCTGCCGGCTTCTTTTGGTCTATTACTTTTTGAGTCATCCTGTAAATTGGCCCCTGCGCAAAAACCCCGGCCCTCTCCCGTTAGCAAAACACATCTTGCGCGGTCTCCACTGATCTTTATCTCTTCCACCGCCTCACGAAAATCACCCAGCATCTCAGAGCCCACCGCGTTCATTACCTCCGGATGGTTAAACTTTAGTAACGCGATGCCATCTTCAAAATCCAACGTCATTCTAGACATACTCATATCCATCAATTCTTTAGCCTCTGAGATTAACCCAAGGTAGTTTCTCAACCAAGCGAGGGATACAGGCCAAAAAGCATGTGTTTTTCATCAAAACCTTTGTAACATTCGTATTTAACCAGTCTTTATTGTCGGAGAGCGAGCTATCGCCGATCACCATAATCATCACCACGATCAAAGCGACATCAGCGTGCTGAGAAAGGCCTTCTTTTTAATCGCAGGTTTTATGGTAATCGAACTCGTCGCCGGGATAATGACTAACGCGTTGGTACTGATTGCCGATGCGGGTCATATGTTCCTGGACGCCGCGGCACTTGGTCTTGCCTGGTGGTCGGCCGCTATGTCACAAAAAGGCGATGACGAAAAGCTCTCCTACGGCTATCACCGAATGCAAGTTCTCGCTGCTTTTATCAATGGCGTGACCTTAGTGGCACTCGCAATTTGGATCACCGTAGAGTCTTTCATGCGTCTTGCTTCACCCGAGCCTATTTTACCACTTCCGGCTCTAGTAGTGGGCCTCATCGGGCTCGCGGTAAATTTTATCGCCTACCATTGGCTGCACGGGTCTCATGATAATCTGAATGTTAAAAGTGCAGCTCTGCACGTGTTAGGAGACCTGCTAGGTTCTGTTGCCGCGATCATAGCGAGTCTGTCTGTCCTCTTTTTTGGCTGGCTCTATATAGACCCGATACTGACACTACTCATTGCTTTTATCCTTTTCCGAGGCGCTTTCGGCGTATTAAAAGACTCTGTCATGATTTTGCTAGAAGGGGTCCCTCCTGGAGTCGACATTAATGAAATCAAAGCCAAACTCATAGAAAACTGTTTATCCGTCGTTGATGTACACCACGTCCATGCATGGAGCTTGACCTCTAACCGGCCCATGGTGACCTTGCATGCGCAAATAGACGATAACGATCAGGCAGCCAGAGCGATCGAGTCAATAAAGAACGTCCTCAAAAAGGAATTTCAGGTAGATCATTCCACCATACAAATTGAACTCGAGAAGTGCCCCGACAGTCAGGGCACTCACGACCACTGATGATCAGACTGGCGCAGGCCCAGGAAAATCTTCTCGAAGCAATCTTTTTAAGATTTTCCCACTGGGATTACGAGGAATCTCATCAACAAATTCAACACCCTGAGGTTGTTTAAAGCGAGCGAGCTTCCCTTCACAAAAGTCCAACACCTCTTTTACGGTCAACCCTTCATCGGATTTTACGATAATAGCCAGAGGGGACTCTCCCCATTTTTCACTTTCCAGTCCAATGACTGCGGCTTCCTTAACGCCTGGATGCGAAGCCAACACTCCCTCAATCTCTGCGGGATAGATGTTCTCACCACCAGAAATAATCATGTCTTTGATACGATCCTGAATAAAGATAAACCGCTCTTCGTCCATCACAGCAACATCGCCCGTGCGCAGCCAACCATCCACTAGCGTCTCGGCCGTCGCCTCAGGTCGGTTCCAGTATTCCATCATCACGTGCTTTCCGCGGACCCAGACTTCACCCGCCTCATTAGGCGCACACTCTTCGCCATCATCTTTCGCGACTTTGACGTCGGTATGGAAAAAAGCTTTACCTGCAGAACTCGGACGGTCCACCGTGGATTCACCATCCATCAAACACGCGGGGCCACAAGTCTCCGTCAGTCCATAAACTTGAAGAACACCTATACCCAACTTTAGATATTGTTGCGTCAAAGAAACCGGAACCGGTGCGGCACCCGTCATGATCCACCGTAGTGTTGAATAATTAAACCGTTCAAAATTTGGAACCTGGACCATGAAATTCATCATCGCTGGCACACAGAGCCCGGTGGTTATTTTTTCCTGTTCAATTAACTCCCAGGCTCTAACCGGGTCAAAACTGCGCATCACTATTGAACAGGTGCCACGGTAAACATTGAGCGCTAAGGGCATCAAAGCGCCGACGTGGAACATCGGCAGACATGCTAGGTAGCGATCGATCATCTGCAAGTCGCCAGTTGACAAAAAGGTAATCAAAGCCCAAATCGAGGAATCGTGCGTATGCACCACGCCTTTGGGTAATCCGGTTGTTCCCGATGTATACATGATATAAAGCATGTCGGAATCCTCAGCCTCAATATCGGGTTCTTCGCCGCTCGCCTTAGCCTGAAATTCCTGATAACTCTCCGCGAAAAAACAGACCTCAGCCTGGTTTTCTACCTGCAACCAATGGCTGACATCAGTCTTGTCGCCACGACCATGCAGTTCTACAACCGTATCAACAAAATCCTCGTCGAAAATCAATCTAGTCGCGCCACTGTCTTTCAGGATGAATTCCAATTCATCCGGGACCAGACGCCAGTTTAACGGCACGACTACCGCGCCAATTTTTGCCAAGGCAAAATACGACTCCATAAACTCTATTGAATTCATCAACAAAAAGGCGACCCGATCACCTTTTTTGATGCCTGCATTCAAATAGGCATTGGCAATCTGATTGCACCTTTCGTTAAGCTCACCATAAGTATACCGCTTTGCTGTATCGGCTCCCTCAACATAGGCTTCGGCATCCGGTGATAACATCGCGCGTTTGGCCAATATCAGCCCTAAATTATTTTTCATGGCGTCCTCAAAAATTCTGTCTACATAACTAAACGACGAATCATAAACAAATAATGCTGCGATTCGACTACTTAAGGACCTTTTTTTAAAAAAAAGACCAAACGAGAAAATAACTCTTGCACTATCCATTCGAAAGAATACAATGCCGGCTTCTTTCCCGTCAGGTCCTTTTATTTAAAGGGACCCGGAAAGAGAAAGGCGCTGCACGGTAACCTCTCCCCTCCTCCCTTGATGTGCCGTGAAGCGCCTAATTTCATTTTTCATAGCCCTGGCTTTCAAGTTCAAGTTCAAGTTCAAGATCACCCCCTTTGCCTGACGTTGTGCAAAAACAGCTAGACAATCGATTAATTATCCGTATGATTTGTTCACTTTTTGTCTAGAATAAAACCTATACATGGATGATAAAAACCGAACAGAGCATCAGGAACTGTATAGAATTGGTACAGTTTCAGCATTAACCGGACTATCGGTCGAACGACTTAGGGCCTGGGAAAGACGCTATGATCTAAGCCCCGCACACAAATCAGGGAGAACTCGCTTCTACGACCAATCTCAACTAGATCGGTTCAAAGTGATTAAGCGACTAATTGATCTAGGACACCCAATATCCAGTCTGGTTGAACTTGATCAAAATCAGCTAGAAACAAGGCTCAGACACCAGAGTCTCGAAGAGTCTGAGTTCCATAATGCCACTGTATTATTCCAAGATAGGCCCATGGTCGGTCTAATAGGACCAAATCTTCTTCTGCTTGAACAAAAAACGTCTGCTGCATCAGATGAATCGCAGCAAGGTTCAATCGAAATCGCTGCTAGATGGGCCAACGTCGATGCATTCAAATCCGAACAAGATCAAGTTGAAGATCTTGATGTCATTGTGATTCAACTACCTGTACTAAACACTCAACCTATTGAATTGGTTAAGGAATATTTTCCAAAATCTAAGGTGATTGTACTGTATCAGTTCACAAGAGCAGACATTATCAGCCAGATCCAATCCTTAAAAATTCCGACCATTAAATGGCCCGTTTCATGGATCGAGATCGAGCACATGTGCGTCAATGGCCATCGGCTACCAAAAGGCAATAAACATCCGTCTCCACGAAAATTCAGCGATGAAGAGCTAATAGCCATAGCCTCCTCATCCGATGACACAACAGGCTGTCCAGAGTACGTGGTCGAGTCGATTCACCAGCTAAATGCTTTGGCTACCTATAGCCATGAATGCGGCAAAGAGTTCAAAGACTCATCCTCCATGCAAGCACTCCACGCGAGCACGACCCACGCAAGAGCAGAGCTCGAAATCGCTTTAGACCGCTTGATTTCGGTCGATTTTCCAAATAAATCGCTAAAAAGAGCAAATAAACACTAAATCTATACAAAAAAACCCAAAAAAAGTTTGACAGGCATTCGTTGTACAGTACATAATCTGTACATTAAAGGCTTAGGCGTGAAAGCAACTTTGAGAGTCCTCCCTTTCAAGTGTCCTTCCCCCAAGAAGCTAAGTTGCCCTCAGAGTCTACTCTGACACGCCTTTTTTTTAATCCTTGATTCTCGGTTAACAGTATCCGATTAAGTTAATAACTCTAACGCAGCTTCCGCCCGGAGCGTCACACTGTTCTTCTGCCCTTCAAGATCCATATCTCTACCTTCACCCATCGCACCCATAAGATAACGTTTGTATACACCCTGCCCTATCGCAGCTAGACGCCAATGCGAAAACGCTCGATAGTAATTAATTTCACTTAGGTCTCTGCCTGTTCGCTTTATGTATCTTTCACAAATTTCTTCACGGGTAGCAAATCCGCCTATCGAAGTCGGGATCAAATCAACCTCGTGTTCTCCAGGCTGTGTCCATGAATTCAGCAAGTACCCGACATCTGCCAAAGGGTCACCTAAGGTGCACAGTTCCCAATCTAAAACAGCGGCAAGCTTTCCTGAATTCACGATCATATTTCCAAGCCGATAGTCCCCGTGTACCACGCTAGCGCCAATTTGATTTGGCATATTTTGGGACAACAAACGCATCGTCTCTTCCATCGCCGGCACCTCATGGGTCTTGGACGCCTCCCATTGCTTGGTCCAGCGGTTTCGCTGCCGCTCAAGATACGCTTCCTTTCGCCCTAAATCGCCTAGCCCTACTTCATCAGGATCTAATTCATGCAAATTGATGTAAGTTAGCTAGCACGTCTACCACGTCCTCACTAACCGTTCTTCGATCATCACCGCTTAAGTTCTTGGCTTGCTCCGCATCATGCAAAACAGGGCCTTCAACAAAGCCCATGATGTAGAAAGATACTTCGTTAACGTTGGGATCAGTACATAGGCCAAAGGTTTCAGCGACGGGCACACCTCGTCCATGCAACGCCGATATAATTTTATGCTCGCGCCCCATATCATGCGCACTTTCAAGAACGTGCCCCAAAGGTGGCCGTCGAAGAACCAGCTTTCTACCTGTAGAATCTGTCACCCCATAAGTTAAGTTCGAGTGCCCTCCAGCGATTAAGTTGTACGAAAATGGAGCATCGACACTCTCAACATTACTCAGAAGCCATTCAGCAACATTTTGCTCATTTATCCCTTCCATATTTTCCCCTAACCTTGTGTCATTCTGAATTCTAGCACCTCAAAGCGCGGTCAACCCAACCCACTAATTCGACGCAAAGATGCATACTACATTTAACAAAGCTCATTAGGTGCCTATGATAAACTAACTACAAAATACAAAGCCCATCGGAT
>CAZYHH010000170.1:0-7368 GCA_964647295.1 uncultured Pseudomonadales bacterium | reverse complement strand
GAGACCCGTAGCTGATTCCTCCATCGCTCGACGACTGGTTAAGCCAAACGCTGCATCGTTCATTCGGTGATCGAGTACAGATGAACGCAAGTACGGATCAGCTATTTGGCCTTGGTTATCTTGGCCCAAGTATTCTACCGCGTACTCCTCAAGCGATTTCGTTTTCAGACCTCCTCCAATGCCACCGATTGAAGAACGTACATACTGAAGCAAGCGTTTACCGACCGTCCAGCCCTTGCCGCGCTCATGTACCAGATTGGTTTTCGGGACCCTGACATTATCTAAAAACGTTTCGCAAAATGGCGATTTCCCGCTGATCAACAAAATGGGCTTAACGCTGACACCTTCACTGCGCATATCAAATAAAATAAAACTAATTCCGTCATGCTTGGAGGCATCAGGATCCGTACGAACAAGGCAAAACATCCAGTCAGCTTTGTCGGCACCCGAAGTCCATATCTTCTGCCCGTTAATCAGATAATCGTCCCCATCCTCTTGAGCACTCGTTCTTAGGCTAGCTAAATCAGATCCAGAACCTGGCTCACTATAGCCCTGACACCACCATATCTCTCCACTGACAATCTTGGGGAGGTGTTCGGACTTTTGTTGATCATCACCAAACTCTAACAGCGCCGGGCCAATCATACTCAACCCCATACCAACTAGCGGTGTTCTAGCATTAATGAAGCGCATCTCTTCCTGGAATATATTTATTTGGTCTTTATTCAACCCCGCGCCACCAAATTCCTTTGGCCAGCTCGGTGCGGTATATCCCTTCTCTGCGCATCGATCAAGCCACAACTTCGTATCGGGATTTTTATAAGCCACCCTGAGTCCGCCACCCGGCATCTCTTCTTCAACCATAGGCGTTCGCATACTCGCGGGGCAATTTTCTTCAAGCCAACCACGCAATTCAGAACGAAATTCCTCCAGACCACTCATACCAAGACCCTGATTTTTGGTTGGCGTAACCATACACGATTTGCTACACAAGGTGTTACTAACCGCCCAGAAAAGTAGTATGTTTGACAAAAGAGGAGGTTAAAGAGTGGAAGAATCCAAGCTGTCAAAATGGCAATACGCATCCTATGGAGCGCCGGCCCTGCCTCTTTCTATGAACGGTCTCATCCTGGCTACTTATCTCCCAGCTGTGTATGCCGACGCAGATGGCTTTGGTTTAGCGTTAGGTACCATGGGGTTCATCGTCATGATTTCCAGAATTTTTGACGGGGTAACGGATCCCATCGTAGGCTATTGGTCAGACAGAGTTACAAGCAGATGGGGTCGCAGAAAACCTTTCATTGTTATCGGTCTGCCTATCTGGATTTTAGGTGTTTGGTTTCTCTGGGTTCCACCGATTGAATTCGAAGAAGTATCCTTTCTAGGGTTCGAGTTTAACAACGGTTATCCTTGGCTTCTCTTTGCATTAATACTTTTCTACGCGGGTTCCACAATCAAAGATGTTCCCTATAGCGCTTGGGGGGCTGAATTATCTACTAAATACAATGAACGGACCCTGGTCATGAGTTGGAGAGAAGGGTTCTCTGTTACCGGATCGCTAATCGGTGCACTCACTCCTGCGATTATTATCTTTTTTGGTTACACCAAGCCCACCGATGCGGTCTATTTCCTATCTATTTTTATCGTGGCTCTAAGTCCTATTTTTATCATTAACAGTCTCTGGTCTGTACCCGAATACGAAGTGAAAGAGACGCGAAAAGAACGAATTCCGATTGTTGAAGGCCTTAAGTACGTCTGGGAAAACGAGCCATATCGAAAACTCGTCATAATTTTCCTGTTCTCGACCATCGGCGCTGCAATGACTAATACGTTGAGCTTCTTTTTCGTCAAGCATGTCCTGCTGGCTGGCGATCTTTACGGTTTCTACTTAGCTCCTTATTTTATCTCCCAAATCATTGCGATACCTTTATGGTTTTCCTTGTCACGAAAAATTGGAAAGCACAGAGCGACGATGGTTGCGATAGGTTGGTATGCACTCTGGTCATGCTTTATCCCGATCATCGCGATTATGGAGCCCTCGCACTTTGATGCGTTCCAGGTTGCTAACTTGTTGGCCTTTCTACCCAACGATAGCTATCAGAGCGCATTAATTTATTTCGAAGGAATACCAACAGGCAAATTTGTATTTTTTATTGCGGTTATGTGCTTAAAGGGCTCTGCAATCGGCGCTTTATCAGCCTTGCCCATGGCGATGGCTGCGGATGTCATCGATTTGGACTCTGCTCGCACTGGTAAAAAACAAGGGGGTGCTTACTTTTCGATCTGGGGAATGACTCGTAAGCTCGCTTATGCGCTGGGTTTGTTCGTCGGAACTAGTGCGGCAGTCTTCGTAGGATTTAATTCTTTAGCCGATCCTTTAAACACTACAAATACGGCAAAGTCTTTGCTGTGGTTGGCCTGTCTCTATTCTGTCATACCCGCTTTATTCAAATTCGTAGCCATGCCGCTACTTTGGAACTACTCGTTGACCGAAGAAAAACTCGCCGAAATCCAAGCCGAAATCAGAGAAAACGAACTCAAAGCCTCGTCCGCATAGTATGATCAGAGTTCCTTCATGATTCTCACGCCTCGATCATTGTTGCGGCTACTTGAGCTATTTCGATAGGCTGAGCTTGATTCAAGGGGGCTGGAATCCCAGGATCCTCCCCGATAGGAATGATTTTGACAGCTCACCCCATCGACCACAGCACTGCCATCCGAAGGGGCATTGCTGTAGGCCGGCATGCCACAATCGAGTACCCATTCCGCGACGTTACCGTATACATCAAATATACCGAATGGATTAGGTTTATAACTTCCCACTGGTGATGTCCTGACATATCCATCATCGCAAGCTAAGACTGACCAATCGCGAAACCGTGTCCTCATTGTTTTATCGGCAACGTTCGCATACTCGCATAGTTCGAGATCTTCTTTACCAAAAAAGAATTTTTCCTGACTTCCGGCACGCGCAATATACTCCCACTCAGCCTCGGAAAGAAGGCGGTAAGCGAACCCTGTCTGACTCGAAAGCCAATCCGAATAGGCCACAGCATCACGATGAGAAATGTTGGTCATGGGATAAGCGTTATTCTGCACGTCTACCTTCTGAGGCATCAAAAAACTACTGTTTCTCGCATATTCGAGAAAATCGCCAATCGTGACTTCGTGCTTAGACACAGCAAAAGGTTGCGTTAAAAAGACCGTTCTAACAGGATTCTCCGATATTGGACCATCCTCATTGCCCATCTGAAACTGACCCGCAGGCACGACAATCATCTCGGGACCAATACCTCTCGACCTAAGTTTATCGGTGAAAGTTTCTCCAATCTTTATTGTCATTGGCTTAAGATCAAATTTCACTGTCGCCCCTTGCGAACCCAAGCGTATATTTTTCACTCTCGTCCGATAGCCCATAGCCCTAGCGCGTACTTGAATCTGGCCGGTGGGCACCCTTAGGACACCGTTATAAGGTTTAGTCGTCTTACTCCCTCCCGTATTATACATTACCGATATTTGTGCATTTTTTGGTTTAGCCTGAACTCTAATGTCGGCATATTCTCGCCTCAACGAGACTGTTTTGAGGTTGTTCCCATAACGGACCTTATATCTAAATTCCTGAGCGATAAAACCTGGCCGGCTAACCCTGACTGGGTACTCGCCGATAGGGATCCGTGTTTTCGGTCGATAATTAACATCTGTTCCAACAAATTCGACCTTTGCATTTCTGGGACTCAGACTAAAAGTTACAGTCCCATGGGGATCGATATTGAGAGTGAAGTTAACCTCTTTGAGCTCCGAGTGATTCAACACGACGACTTGCTTCGATGTTCTTCTTTCTTCATCTCCCATGACAATTTCCTGGGGACCTGACTCATATTCATGCTTGAACGGTGTCCGGCCAGGAATGCGTTTCCCGTTAATCTCTACCCACGCACCCCTGGGATTAGACAGGAACTCGAAGGTGCCTTTACCTTTTTTCAACTCGATCGTGCGGGTCAGATGATCTCCCCGACTTAATCTAATATTTTGTTTGACCGGTGCATAAAACGAATGACTTACTTCCAATAGATGGCGTCCGCTGCTCACTTCGATTCCTTTTATCGGCGTCAACCCCCGAAGCTGTCCGTCGAGGTGCACTTTAGCGCCCTCGGGAAGGCTTCTGACAGAGATACTCGCAGTTCCAAAATACTGATAAGTAAAAAAGGCAACCACTATAAATGCGCCACCTAGGATTAATTTCACTCGATTACTCATTTAACATCCTTAGTACTCGATCCCATAAACGCAAAAAAATCACCGGCTTTAGATTTATCATTATTTTTATGGGTATCGGTCAATCAGTTCTTTCATGGCATGGCTGAATGCAGTGACCGCTTCACGAAGATCATTCCTGCGATCCTCTCCTAGACTTTCACTAAAACAAAAACTCAATCTCAGCTGGTCTAATCCAGCAGAGGGATTGCGTTTTTTAGCGTCTTCTGGATAAAAATCATACATGGGAATCACGACCACGCCGTGATCCGCTACCAAGTTTTCAACAAATTCGTCATTCGTCCTCACGCCGGGAATATTAATCGTAAAGACGGAGAAAAACCCGGCTTCCGGTTTAGTCCAGCTAAAAAATTCGGAGAGATCACCTAACTCTCGATCTAAGACATCTAAAAGTATCAAGCGGTTTTCGCGATAAACAGACAGCTTGACCTCGGCTAGCGGCCACATACTCTCCAATTCCTTAAAATTCTCGTCATGCAGCATCGACTCGAAACCGCGCAACGAGGATGGGTTTTGAAACAAGATGTCCGAACTTGATTCAGTTAAAGCCAGGTCGGCTATTGGTATGACCTCACCACCATCGATATTGAGCGTCGCTTCTGAATAAAAAAAACCAACGCGAGGCCCAGGAAATCCAATCTTTGAGCCCGTAAACAAATGTACTGTTTGCTTTGGGTCCATGACAAAAAAAGGATCAGGCCGACCATCCGCATCGGCGAAATTGATATAGACGTACGGCGCATCTTCAACGATCAGCAAATCGGTCGCTCGAGCAATCTCCAATAACTGCTTTCGCCTACTCTGTGAAAAGGAAAAGCCAGCAGGATTGTGGCCATCCGGAACTGTGTAATAAAATGGCACAATGTAACCTTGGCTCCGCGCATCACTTATTTGTCTCTCAAAATCTTCAGGTTTTGCACCCTCTTCATCCATTTCAACACTGAATATCGTGGCATACTGACAAAGACTGGACCGTGCTGTAAAACCGGGATAGGTTGGCGCATCCGTTATATAAGCAATAGGCTTTCCAGGACGTTCAAAAATCGAACAGATCAGATTAATTCCCCCCGACGCCCCTACAGTGGGAATCAACAACTCTGGTCTGATGTGAGTCCCCCAATCCCTCCCATAAATTCTGGCAAAGCATTCTCTTGTTGTCTTAGGCCCTAATGTATCGGTATAGGAAAAAGATTCACGAAGGTACTCGGGAAGTTTTTCTTCATCATTAACGCCCTCTTCTCTCTCCAAGTGCTCATAGTAACGGGCTTGGTGCTCCAGAAACTTTCTAGGATCAGTGACCTCCGGATGAGGATAGCCGGCCCCTAGATGATGCATTTTTAAACCCTTTCCTTGGGCGATTTCCCGCAATCGAGGCAACGACGCAGCCATTTTTCGAGTGACAGACACTTCTTGCAATATTAAATCGGGCGCTTCCATGAGCTTACCAGGGTTCTCTCGAGTCTAGCGGACTCTATAAATTTTTTCTTTTGTTGTCGATCGCTTATCTTGATTTTTAGTGACTTAAAGTTGACTTATCACGACAAACCATGTTGCCTAGCATATATATCTGCTTCTCTCAGGTACTCTAAAGTGCTTTAGATGCAGTTAATCTGGCGAGACAGCAGCGGGCCGTCTAATCAAGAAACCTTTCTGCCTAGTCGCGAATTCCAGCAAGTCTTGTTTGGATGGATATTTTGAGAGCCACTCTAATTGCATCCTAGTTACCCTCATGAGATCAAACTCCTTCGCATCATTACGCATTAGAGCATCCACCGGACTAATCCATGTACTATCGACCGTCTCTTGATCATCGTGAACCCCACGCTGTGCCTCAGGAGCTGCCGCAATAAAAAAACGAGTATCAAACCGTCTTGGCCTGCCCATAGGCGTCACGAAACGGTTATAAAAGTGAACCTGGTCGACTGCCAAACTAATTGATTCCAGTTTGCAAATATCGAGCAAAGTCATCTCCCCATCATGTAGGGGTTGACGATAAGAGGAAAACTTTTCGCTCATTTTTTTATCTTCAAAGGAAATGATTTCCCCTTGTTCATCGTAGGCCAAGAGCAAACCCGATTCCTCAAAGGTTTCTCGAATAGCCGCAATCCAAAAACCCCGCCACTCATAACCCACCGAAGCAACCTGGTAACTTTGTTTTTCATTAGGACCTACTCGATGAACATCATATTTATGCAGGTGATCATCATGGTCGACTTTGCCTCCCGGAAAGACGAACATCCCAGAAGCAAAACTTGCAGAAGTTGTTCTTTTTAACATAAAAATTTCAAAGCTCGAATTCGCCTCTCGAACAATGATGACCGTCGCCGCGGGCTTTATGGGTTGTACAGCTTGATTCCGCATCAGGAAACCATACACGCTCTGTCACTAAAAACCATCGTCCATAGTTATCGTGGTTCTAGCTTCCCATTCCAATAATTGGGACCAATAATAATTATTTTCGATTCGGAATACATTGGACAGAAGTCCCTTCAGCCGCTATGTTGCTATGCTTCATCTGCCTACAAGTTGGCTACCAACCAACCTAATCTGGCGATAACTGACGGTCTTCGAGAATCTGATATGGAAGAACAGAAAAGAAACGCCTACTGGCGAGCCAATATCAAGCTAATGCTGGGCCTGCTTAGTATCTGGTTTCTGGTCTCTTTTGGCTTTGGAATTTTGTTTGTGGACGCCTTGAATGAAATTCAGTTTTTTGGCTTCAAGTTTGGTTTCTGGTGGGCCCAGCAAGGATCCATCTACGTTTTCGTGGCGCTTATCTTTATATACAGCGCCGCAATGAAACGAATCGACAAGCAATACCAAAGTTCAGATGAGGAACAGGAATAATGGACGCTCAAACCCTGACCTACCTCTTTGTATTTCTATCTTTTTCCCTCTATATCGGGATTGCCATCTGGTCGAAGGCCTCGACCACTGGAGAATTTTACGTTGCGGGCGGGGGAGTACACCCGATCGCTAACGGCATGGCCACCGCCGCAGACTGGATGAGCGCCGCCTCTTTTATATCCATGGCGGGTATTATCGCCTTCATGGGCTACGATGGCGCCGTCTACTTGATGGGTTGGACCGGCG
>CAZYHH010000169.1:0-7379 GCA_964647295.1 uncultured Pseudomonadales bacterium | reverse complement strand
GTGATGACTTACCGATCACCAGCGGCATTCCTCAAGTCACGCTTTCTTGGGCCTCTCCGATTGACTTAAGCGTGGACGAAAACATTGACGTACTCACACTGCTTGAGTCAAGCAGTGGCAGTTGGTTGTCCGATGACAGCAATGTTATGCCCAGATTGAGTGAAACTGGAGAGCCCGCTTTTGAACCAACTGGAGAGCCTTCAGCGCACAAACTAGGAGTGTTGCTAACTGGAGGATTTAAGAGTTATTTTGCCGGACAGGACTCGCCGCTTCTGGAAGAGGCAAGTGCCGATGATCCAGAAAGCCAAAGCTCTGAGGAAGACGGGGAGAAGGATTCGGTGGTCATATCGAGCGTTATCGAGAAATCGCCTGAGTCGGCGCGTTTGCTGGTAATTAGTTCGAACGACTTTTTATCGGACCAGTCCTTGCAGATGGTTGGCTCTTCAGATGGGACGCTTTATATGAATTCCATTCAGATGATCGTTAATTTTGTAGATTGGGCGCTTGAAGATGAAAGCTTGACCAGTATAAGAGCGCGAGGAAATTTCAATCGCACATTGCAGATGAGCGATGAAACTTCGCAACGGGGTTTTGAATATGTGAATTATATCCTGGCCATACTAAGTGTATTGGTAGTCGGGTGGTTGTATCGCCTAAGGAGTAGTCGGGAGCGTGCCATACAAGAAAATTGGCTTGCTGGAGAAGGAGAAGTGTCATGAATTCAAAGATCGAATGGTTGTTAGGGTTGGCGTTAGCTCAATTGGCATTGGTTGGGTTGATACTGTTTTCGGGATCGCTGGCAAAAGACGAAAGTCCGACGTTCTCCGATTTGAAAGAAAATCAAATTAAAGCAATAGTGGTCTCGGATCTAGAGAGCGAGGTTAGAATTGAGAAAGGCGAAGCGCAATGGTCGGTTGATGATTATTTGGGTGACGCCGATAAAATTACCGATGTTGTCGAGAAGATCTTGGCATTAGATGCGGCGTGGCCAGTCGCGAACAGCGTTTCCGCTGCCGAACGTTTTGAAGTGGCCACAGATAAGTATCAAAGAAAATTATCTTTTTTTGGGAACGAAGGCGAGGCATTGGAGTCTTTCTATTTGGGTACTTCTCCAAGTTATCAGCGGGTCCACGCCAGACAGGCTGGCTCGGATGACATCTTTAGCGTGAAATTATCCAATTATGAGTTCGGTCTTAAGAAAGATGACTGGCTCGATAAATCGCTTGCAAAAATCAATGGCGACATTACGGAAGTGCACCTAATTGGTCGTAAAGATGAGGGTTCGGTTAATAGATCTCTCGTAGAACGAGAAGGTGTCTGGGAGATAGAAGGGCAGTTGGCTGACCAGGCCTCTGCAAAAAACTACGTGAATCGATTTGGTAACCTACGTGTACTGGGCATTGCAGATGGTTCTGGGGAGAAGGTTTCAGAGGTAAAACTCCTGGCGGACGGGAAAGAGGTTGTCTACAGTTTGTTTGCCGTTTTCGATGATGAAGGCGAGATAGAGGACTACATTTTGGAGTCGTCCGAAGTAACAGGGAGTTTTCGCTTAGCGACTTATGTCGCAGAGCAAATCCTGCTAACGGATACCGACCTGTTGCCTTCGGATTCTGAAGAAGGCTCCGAGAGTTGATGATCGAAAGCGCTTCTCAGTGTGTGGTCTTTTTTTATGGTGGCTTGTCTGATGTTTCTAGTATTTATTGCCGAAAGAATACTAGTGGAGTTTTTGACCCATGATAGATTTGTACACTTGGCCCACTCCTAATGGAAGGAAAGCTTCAATCGCCCTGGAGGAATTTGGGCTAAATTATCAGGTTAAACCTATAAATATAGGTAAGGACGAGCAGTTCGAAGAATCATTCTTGAGAATCAGCCCTAACAATAAGATACCCGCAATTGTGGATCACGAGACAGGCCGTACTATGATGGAGTCTGGTGCTATTTTGGTTTATCTCGCAGAACGATTTGATAAGTTTTGGGGCGAAGACCGTTATCAAACGCTTGAATGGTTGATGCTGCAGATGGGAGGGGTAGGGCCTATGCTGGGACAGGCTCATCATTTTTTGAAATACAACAAAGGTAAGGCTCCCTATGCCGAAGAAAGATATCGAGGTGAAGCCAATCGACTGTACTCGGTTTTGGACAGACGCCTTGAATCTCGCGAGTATCTCGCCGGCACTTATTCGATTGCGGATATTGCTACTTGGCCGTGGATATCGCGATATGAATGGCAAGGAATCGAGTGGGATGGCTATCCTAGTTTAAAACGATGGTACAAACGGATTGCGGACCGTCCCGCGGTAAAGAAGGGCTACCAAGTGCCTATGTATGTGAACGACATTCCAATCCCGGACTAGTTATTGATCGAGCCGATTCGCTAACTGGTTAACCAGCCTATCTTGTTCGTCCCGTTTGTAAGGTATCGTTGTTCCCTTTGTCCAGACGGGTTGGGGCCACGCGATGTCGTCGTGCTTCCGGGCAATTATGTGTATGTGAAGTTGTGGCACGAGATTGCCTAAAGCCGCGATATTCATTTTGTCCGCTTCCACTAGCTCTTCAAGCAATTTGGAACAAAGATGGACCTCTCTGTAGACCTCAGATTGAAGTATGTCAGGAATTTCGTGGAGCTCTCTGAGATTTGCTAATTCGGGAATTAGTATGAGCCAAGGAAACCTTGAGTCGTTATTTAACCGAACCTGGCTGAGATCCAGTTTAGTAATAAAAATACTGTCTTTTTCCAGTTGAGTATGTAGCTTGAAGGATTCCATTTTTTGATTAATGGTATGGCTTATCGCCGGCAACTGTAGTCCGGTGCATCACTCTCAAATGTCCGTCGTAGCCACCCTGCGCGCAGTGTTGAACCGACCGGTTGTCCCACATCGTGAGCATGTTTGCCTTCCATTTATGTTTGTAGATGAATTGTTCATCTAATGCATGTTCAAATAATCGGTTCAGCAGTGCCTGGCTTTCGTTCTCTGATAGTTCTTTAATACTTAACGTGTACACAAGGTTAATCCAGAGTATGTTTTCTCCGGATTCTGGGTGTTTCCTCACGAGGGGGTGTTCTTGGGTTTCCATCGCCTTCTCGCTAGGCAGTATGGTCATGCTGCGCTCAGGCCCCCTAGATTGGATATAGCCTTCGTGGCTATATGGCCTTCTCGCGCTATGGATGGCGGTCAGATTCTCAATTTCGTTTTTGGTCCTTGAGTCGAGCGTTTTGTATGCGCTTAAACCATCGGCGTACCAGGTATCTCCGCCTATCGGGGGCACGACCTTGGAGTGCAGGATGGTTGCACTGGGAGGCGTGGCTTGGAAGGACCAATCTGAATGCCAACCTCCGCCAAACGGGGCAACGTCTTCGTCAGGATCACGGCGGACCTCTATAATGTTTGCGTGTTCGTCGATTGACTTAACATATGGATCGTCTCCGAATTCACCAAAAGACAGGGTGAATTGGGCAAGCTGTTCATGACTGTGGGGTTGGTCGGGGAAAAAGACGACTCGGTACTTAACCCAGGCTGATCGGATTTCTTCTATGTTCGCTTCTGACAATGGTTCAGCTAGGTCAATTCCTGTGATACTCGCACCGAAACCGTTTTCTTTTGGTGATACTGTTAGGCTGTTCATGTTAATTCCTTCGTTGAGCATCAAAAAAAAATGGCGCGCCTTTGGGCCGGATAAATAATGCGTTGATCATCTCATAAAAGCTATCCTGGCGACTAATTAGGTATGGGTATCTAATAAAGAACTTCGTCCTGTTTCTTTAGGCCTCGGCATGGCATCATTTTTTTTTAACAAACTAGGAAGGATCTGAAGTTAGCGTGGATTGGTTTTTCAAACACTGGCTATTAATTGTATTACTGCTTTTTTACATCGGGTTATTGTTGAATAATGCCTATCGCGGGGCAACCGAATCGAAGGGCATATCAGACTTTTTTGTAGGGGGAAGGCGAATGGGCGGGTTTGCCATTGGCATTTCCTTTTATGCGACCTTCGCGTCAACAAATAGCTACATAGGCCATGCGGGCAAAGCCTACGCGTACGGAGCACCCTGGCTCATTATGGCGGCCATGCTGGTGTTCTTTACTTATCTGTCCTGGAGGTGGATAGGTCCAAAAGTCCGAGACCTAGCGGGTCGTTGGGACGCCCTCACTATTCCCGATTTATTAGGCAGTCGCTATGAAAACGAACAACAAAAGGGCAAAGGACTTGTTCGTATCTTTTCTGCTCTTGTGATCGTTTTTTCTAGCCTGCTTTATTTGATTGCTATCTTTAAAGGCGCGGGACATCTGTTCGAACAATTTCTAGAAGTGCCCTATGAGGTCGCAGTGGGCATCACATTAGTGATTGTGGTGTTATACACCAGTATCGGTGGATTTGTTTCGGTTGTAAGGACAGATGTCTTACAAGGCATCTTAATGGTGATGGGTTCGATTACTATTTTTTATTTCGTGACCCAAGCGGCTGGGGGGGTCTTAGCGATCTCACAGTTGGCTGAGCGTCCAGAAAGCGCATTTGTGTTTGAGTGGAATGGAGGTATTCCTTTTGCAGTTCTGATTGGTATAGCCCTTTCAGGCGCGTTGAAATTGTTTGTCGATCCGCGTCAAGTTTCTCGCTTTTATGCTCTTCGAGACGAAAGAGCAATCCGCCAAGGTATGTGGGTTGCCGTAATAGGCTTGGCTATCGTCCAGTTTTGTATTTTCCCAGTGGGTCTGTACGCACACCTTCTTATGGAAGGAGTGACGGATACGGATGTCATTGTGCCTACCTTGATCAATCGTGAAGCCATTTTTCCTGTGTGGGCCTCAGACTTTCTAATATTGGCGATCGTCGCCGCGGCAATGTCGTCTATGGATAGTGTGCTGCTGGTGGCGTCTTCGACTCTCTATAAAAACCTGGTAATGCCTTTTAAACAGTCAAAGAACCCCATCGTTTTTACGAGGATGACTATTGTGTTGACCGCTATTTTTTCCGCTGCTTTGGCTTTGAATCCGCCAGGCGACATTGTTGAAATCACTATTTTTTCTGGGAGCTTATACGCGGTTTGTTTTTTTCCAGCAATTGTCATCGGCCTATACTGGAACAGAGGCAATGAAACAGCAGTAATCGCTTCTATGTTTGTAGGAGTCTCGGTACTACTACTATGGATCTATGTGGATCTCAGGTCCGCTTTGCATGAGGTTTTCCCTGCTCTGCTAGTTTCGATTTTGGTTTATTGGCTGGTGTCTTTATTTGGTAAGGCGAACTACAGCGATAGCACTCGGTAATCGTTTCATAAGTCCATAACCGTTCGCACTATTTAGACTTGAATCAAGAAAAAGAAGATAAAGCGACAAGCCTCCCCTAAAGAGTCACAATTTAGAGGAGCGCTAGGCGCTGCTGGAAAATTAACTAGCCTTTTCTTGTTCTACCCGCGCAATACTCGGATGAGAAGACAATAACCCCATTAAGCTTTGGATATTTGGGTGTTCGGCGAGTAAATCTTTACCGAAAAGTTTCTGCGAAATGCCGTTGGCTAGTCCAAACGTATAGAAAGTGTAGAAATCCGCCAGTGTCATTTCTTTGCCTGCGGCATACGGGTCGCAGACGAATAATCGTGAGATCGCTTTCATATCCTTTTCGAGATCTCGCTCCGTTTCTTTTTTGGTTTCGTCGCTAACGGTTTGACCAAAAAATGCTTCGGGTAGACATCGGCGAGCGGTAAGTTCAACGTCTAATTTGAGATGGCATACCAGTTCTACCACTTTAGCCGCAGCGAACGGGTCGCTTGGCAATAAGGCCGGTTCTGATTTTGTTTGATCCGCGTATCTGGCAATTGCCAAGCTTTCAGAGAGGAATTGTCCATCTATCTCGACAGAAGGCATTTTGCCCATGGGGCTTCTTTGCAGGTTATCCTCTTCTTGAGTGGGAGGCGCTTTTACTTCTTCAAAATCGAGCCCTTTTTCTATGAGTATCGCTTTGACGAGACTGTAGTAGTTGCTCATTTTTAGTCCATAGAGTTTGATCACTTATAATCCTTAAGAATTGTTATTACTTTGTTTGCGAGAAGGTAATCTAAGCAATAATACTTACGCTGTAAAATATTCTGAAGGGCCGGTGCTAGATTGAAAAAAGAGTTAAGCGAACTTTTTGCTTTTGTTAAAGATAAAGATCGCCTCCTAGTGATTACTGGCGCTGGTTGTAGTACGGATTCAGGGATTGGCGATTACCGGGACGATAACGGCTCATGGAAAAAACAACCACCTGTTCAGTATCAGGATTTTTTGAGATCTGAGACTGTCCGCAAGCGATATTGGCTGAGGAGTCAGCTGGGCTACCCTTCCTTCAGAGACGCTTTACCTAATCAGGCGCACCTATCGCTAGCTCGACTTGAAGGCTCAGGAATAATCCATGGTCTGATAACGCAGAATGTTGACCGATTGCATCAAGAGGCGGGACAGAAAAAAGTGATCGATTTACATGGGCGTCTCGATCAGGCGCTCTGTTTGGGGTGTAATAAAATCACCCCACGAAACCAAATACAGGATTGGCTCGAGACTGAAAATTCTTTTGTAAATGAACTAGCCTTTGAAATTAGACCTGATGGCGATGCTTCAGCGGAACATTATGACCTCAGTAGCTTTCTGGTTCCGAAATGCCGTGATTGTGATGGGATGATCAAACCGAATGTCGTCTTTTTTGGTGGTTCCGTACCGAAACAAACAGTAGAAAATTGCCTAGATTGGGTGGAGGGCTCTGATAGCGTATTGATTGTAGGTACGTCCTTGATGGCTTATTCGGCCTTTCGGCTCGTGCGCTTGGCCTATGAGAAAGGCCTGCCCATCGCTTCGCTCAATCGAGGAACGACCAGAGCTAATAAGCTTGTCAGTCCTAACATCGTTGAGAATTGCTCAGAAATGTTGAGCGCTCTGGGAGTGATGTTAAAAAATTGATCGAATTGAATGAGTAATTTTTTTGATAAAAGCGTTGATTTTTTCTTGTCTATTAACAATATTTAGATATTGATTTAAGGCCAATGAGATAATTTATTTGAGGAGCAACGTGTAGATGAAATGTTTCGTTTTAGCCTTGCTTTATATGTCCTTGTCCATGGTCGTACCTTCTTTGTATGCCGATGATTTAAGTGAAGATAGTGAGTCCAAGGTGAGCAAGCTTAGTGTCGAAGAAATTTTAGGTCGTGACCCCAGTAAGAAAGACTATGTGGTCGAACAAGAGTGTATTCGTGCGAGTCGAATTGAGAGCATGGAAGTGATCGATAAAAAGCACATCATCATTGAAATGAAATCTGATGATTATTTTTTGATTCAGTTTAAGAACAATTGCCCAGATTTGCGCAAGGGTAGGCCGATTATGTATGACCGCAGAAGTGCTAGATTGTG
>CAZYHH010000168.1:0-7440 GCA_964647295.1 uncultured Pseudomonadales bacterium | reverse complement strand
TTCGAGCAAGCCGGTGGTTATGACGGGTTTTACTTTGTAGTGCATGGTCGCTTGTCTCCGTTGGATGGAATAGGCCCTGATGAGTTAGGGTTAGGCGAATTAGCGGAGCGAATCAAACAGTTAGAGCCTGAGGAATTGGTCTTGGCGACCAATCCCACCGTTGAAGGTGAAGCGACAGCTCATTACATTACTCAAATTGTTGGAGATGGGATTGAGAAGGTGTCTCGTATTGCTCACGGTGTACCTTTGGGAAGTGAAATAGAGTACGCAGACGGAGGTACGCTGACGCATGCCCTACAAGGCCGAAGAACGATCAGTTAACTGGATAGAGAGCGATTCAGAATTGACACAAGCAGTGGCTTCTTTTGACACTGTAGTTGGTATAGATAGCGAGTTTAAGCGGACTAATACGTTTTACCCTATTCCCGCCCTTTATCAGGTCGCTTCTCAACAAGAGATTTTTTTGATTGACCCATTGACCATCCAAGACTGGTCGCCCTTTGTTAAATTCCTAGAAGACAATTCTAAGTTAAAGGTTTTTCATGCGTGTCAGGAGGATCTTGAGCTCTTTGCATCACATATGTCGGTCGCTCCGATTAATGTGTTCGATACTCAGTTTGCCTATGCTTTTCTGAGTGAGGCCTATAGCCTAAGTTATGCAAATTTGGTCGAAGAAATATTAGAGATTAGTTTGCAAAAAAATGAGACCCGTTCGGATTGGTTGCAAAGACCACTGACCTCAGCGCAAGTTGAGTATGCAGTCGAGGATGTACTTTATTTGATCGATATTTATCGTTCTCTCGAAATAAGGTTAAAGGAAAGTGAGCGGCTTGACTGGTTTATTGAGGACAATGAGGCTAGGACGGTCTATAGAGAGATAGAACCCTCAATTTATTACCGGAATATGAAACGAGCTTGGCAGCTGGAGGGCGCGAGTCTAGCCATATTAAAAGACTTGGGGGAATGGAGGGAGCGAAAAGCGCGCTCTAACAATGTGCCGAGGCGTCGAGTAATATGGGACGAACATCTTCTTGATTTTGCCAAAAAAAATATTCTCACTGAAAAAGAAATCCGGGAAGCGTTACCGCGATCAATTGTTGACGAATATGGGAGTGAAATTTTAGAAGCTCATCAAAAGGGTGCAGCAGCTGAGCCTCCTGAAATAGTTGCTAGGCCACTTTCAGGCCCCCAAAATCGGATTGTAAAGCAATTACGAGAAATCGCGCTGGCAAAGTCGAAGGATTTAGGGTTTTCGGTCGAGCTACTTGGAAAGAAAAGAGACCTAGAAGAGCTTGTCAGGAATTTTGAAGAGACGCGAGAGCTTTCTGAGTACTACATGGGATGGAGAGAAGAGTTGCTAGCATCAGAGTTCTTAACGATATTAAGCCACTAACCAGCAAAGTATGGCTGATCAACGTGTGACTAGGGATGTTAAAGTTTTGAAAAGCCAGAAAAAATTGGATGCTTATCTTTTTTTGGACAAGACGAAAAGTTTTAGTGCGCTTCCTGAAGGACTGCAGAGTTCTTTTGGATCATATGAATTGGTGCTTGAAATGGAATTGTCACCGTCAAAAAAATTGGCTCGAGCGGATGCTAAAGATGTACTCGCGGCGATCGAGTCCATGGGATTCTATTTGCAGCTACCCCCTACTTTAGAAGAAATAGAAAATGGCGGGACTTGAAGTGGCGCGATTTTGGGAAACTAAGTCTTTAGATGAAATGACAAAACATGAGTGGGAAAGCTTGTGCGATGGCTGTGCTCGATGTTGCATGATAAAGCTTGAAGACGAGGAGAGTGGTTCAGTTGATTATACGGCCGTTGTTTGCCAACTGTTAGACCAGCGGTCCTGCAAGTGCACAAGATACTCGGAGCGTCACACCTTGGTGCCTAATTGTGTTCATTTAACATCAGAGAAAGCTCTGGAGTTTGGATGGTTGCCCAAGAGCTGCGCTTATCGAAGATTGGCGGAAGGTAAACCTCTGGAGGCTTGGCACCCTCTAGTATCGAATGATGCTGAAACAGTCCACAGCGCTCAGATTTCCGTTCGAGACAAAGTCATTAGTGAAGCCCTTGTTCATCGGGAGCAATACGAAGACATGGTTGTTCGATGGGTGGAACATTGAACATGAGAGACTCCGATGTTTGATTTGAGCCCTTATCAAATAAGCTGGGCATTTCTATTCCTAGGGTCTTTGACAGTTAGTTTGGTGGTCTATTATTGGCTGAGAAGACGATTCGGCATATTTGGGAGTGTTTTTTGTAGCGTTATCTTGTTTACTTTTTTGCTTGCTCCAGCCCCGGTACCTAATTATGAGGGTTTTTATGCGCCGGCATGCTTTGTATATATTTTTGAGACTTTTTTTCAGATAAAAGGTGCGCCCGCATTAAGTGGTAAAATATTGGTATTCTCAATAGCCGTGCTTAGCTTCCTGCTACTTGCTGGAAGATATTTTTTAAGCGCTAATAAGCGAGAGTAACAGAGGTGAGCTGTAGGAATTTCGCGATTTATTTTTGGGTGTGGATATTCAGTTTGTGTTAATTGGTGCAGCTGTTTTCACTCGATCGTTCATTATGCAACGGTTGCAGTGCCCGCCGCGGGTATTTAAAGTAGATGACCAATGTGCATTGATGCGCTCAATTTGAAAGAGAGACTTGTTGTATGATTTTTGAAAGTACTGATTCCTATATTTCGACCGATGAACTGAGTATGGCCGTGGATGCCGCTGTTCGTTTAGAACGGCCCCTTTTGATTAAAGGCGAACCGGGCACCGGTAAAACACAATTGGCCATTGAGGTCGCGAAGACCCTTAATTTGGAGTTATTAGAGTGGCATATTAAATCTACGACAAAAGCCATTAATGGACTTTATGAGTACGATGCTGTCTCACGGTTGCGGGACTCGCAACTCGGTGACGAGCGGGTCAAGGATATAAAAAACTACATCAAGAAGGGGAAGCTTTGGGAGGCCTTCGAATCAGAAGAGAGAGTCGTCCTTCTAATTGATGAGATAGATAAAGCGGATATTGAATTCCCTAATGACCTGCTTCAGGAATTAGACAGAATGGAATTTTTTGTCTACGAACTAGGCCAGACTATCAAGGCTACAAATCGCCCCATCGTGATTATCACTTCTAATAACGAAAAAGAGTTACCGGATGCTTTTTTGAGGCGATGCTTTTTTCATTATATTAATTTTCCCGATAGGGAGACGATGCAACAAATTGTTAACGTGAGCTTCGAAGGCATTAAGCAAGACTTAGTCAAGGAAGCCATGGAGATCTTTTTTGATGTTAGGAAGGTGCCGGGCTTAAAAAAGAAACCTTCGACTTCTGAATTAATCGATTGGCTCAAATTGTTGATGGCCGATGACATTCCTGATGAAATCTTAACAAATCGAGATCCCAGTAAGGCGATTCCACCTCTATATGGTGCGCTAGTGAAAAATGAACAAGACGTCCATTTGCTTGAGAGACTTGCCTTTATGAATAGAAGAGATAGCAGGGGATAAATGTGCTGATTAATTTCTTTATGACGCTGAGGAAGTACAAGGTTCCTGTAACCATTAGGGAGCTCCTGGATTTGTTGACTGGGTTAAAGAAGCAGCTTGTCTACGCCAATATAGATGATTTCTATCTGTTGAGTCGAACGGCGATGGTTAAAGATGAGAAAGACTACGATAAGTTTGATCGAGCTTTCAGTGCTTATTTTAAGGGGTTAGACGATCTTCACGGCCTGCTGGAATCTTTAATACCCGACGAGTGGTTACGCCGTGAATTTGAGAAATCGCTTAGCGCCGAGGATTTAGAACAGATTGAGGGGCTTGGCGGGCTCGAGAAATTAATCGAAGCGTTTAAGAAGGCTAAGGAAGAAGCAGAGGCAAAGGAAGCGGAAGAGGGTAAGGACGGCGAAGAGGGCGATAAAGGCGATGCGGATCGTGATGGGAAAGACGGGCCTGGCGGTCAACGAAAAGGGAAAAAGAAAAAAGCAAAAAAAGTCTGGGACGAGCGTCAATATAAAAACCTCGACGACTCGGTTGAGCTAGGGACCCGCAATATCAAGATGGCTTTGAGAAGATTGAGAAAGTTTGCTCGAACAGGGCGAGAGGAAGAGCTAGACATCGATGATACGATTAAGTCAACCGCCCACAATGGCGGGATGCTTGATATCAAGATGCGTCCTGAACGAAAAAATACGGTTAAAGTGCTGTTAATGTTGGATATTGGCGGGTCCATGGATGCGCACGTCAAGATTTGTGAAGAATTGTTTTCCGCAACACGAACCGAATTCAAGCACCTTGAGAGTTTTTATTTTCACAATTTTATTTATGAATCGGTTTGGAAGGACAACCGGAGGCGAATGGCAGAGAGGCTGCCAACCTTTGATATATTCAACAAGTATGCCCACGATTATAAGGTGGTGTTTGTGGGAGACGCGACCATGGCTCCATATGAAATCACTCATGCAGGAGGCAGCGTAGAACATTGGAACGAAGAACCTGGGGCTGCATGGATAGAAAGATTTGATGCTATGTATGATAAGTTAATTTGGTTGAACCCCACTCCCCAGGAAACCTGGGAATATTCGTCTTCTGTTATGATGACTCAGGAGCTAGTTGGAGGCCGCATGTATCCGTTGACCGTTAGAGGTCTGGAAGAAAGCATGGGTGAACTGTCAAAGTGAATGCTTATATTGCTTTGTGCCTAAGACAGTTGTGAGATTTTAGCAGTCCCGTAACTTAGACCAAAGGTTCATTGCTTTGGACTTATCACTGAATAATATGATGCGTCGTGATTACTTTAAGTTGCGGCGTAATCAGAATGGCGACTACCAGCAGGCTGTTGAGCGTTCGATTCGGTTGCGTCAAATACGAGAAGAAAGTCTCAATCGTATAGAGCTTACAGTTCCAGGTTCTCTACCTATTTCTGAGCATACTGAAAAAATTGTCAGCCTTATTCAAAATCATCCCGTTTTGATTTTGGCCGGAGAGACTGGTTCTGGAAAGACGACTCAAATTCCCAAGCTGTGTATGAGAGCTGGTTTGGGTGGGGGCGGGATGATTGGCCACACTCAGCCTCGTCGGGTGGCGGCAAGAACTGTATCGCAAAGATTAGCCAAGGAAACCAACTCTCCACTAGGAGAGGAGGTTGGGTATTCTGTGAGATTTGGTGACCAAACATCTGACAGAACGCTCGTCAGGATTATGACTGATGGATTGTTGTTGTCAGAAATACCTAGAGATCGTTATCTAGATCGTTATGACGCAATAATCATTGATGAGGCCCACGAGCGAAGCCTTAATATTGATTTTTTATTGGGTTATCTGAAAGAACTTCTGCGTAAACGTGCTGATTTAAAATTGATTGTCACTAGTGCGACGATCAACGTTGATCGTTTTGCAGAATTTTTCGATGGTGCCCCTGTTATTGAGATACCTGGTAGGAGCTACCCAATATCGGTGGAATATCTGCCCGAGAGGGAGGATCTCGGTTCAGGAATCGCTCTTGCGCTTGATGAAATATTAAGATCTCCCTTTTCACAGGCCAGAGATGTGCTGGTTTTTTTGTCGGGTGAAAGAGAAATTTTTGAAACAGCAAAGTTTCTTCGCCAGCACTATCAGGGGCAGCTCGAGATATTACCTTTGTATTCTCGACTCAGAGTAACCGAGCAAGAAAAGGTATTTGCTACGACGGGTAAAGTCAGGCGTGTGATTCTGGCTACCAACGTCGCGGAAACTTCCATTACCGTTCCTAATATTGGTTATGTTATAGACTCAGGTAGTGCACGCGTTAATCGATATAGTTATCGATCCAAACTCGAACGGTTACCCGTGGAAGCCATCTCTCGGGCTAGTGCGGATCAAAGAAAGGGGCGGTGTGGTCGGGTTTCAGCTGGAGTCTGTTATCGCTTGTACAGTGAAGAAGATTATTTGGGCAGGTCTGAATATACTGATCCTGAGATTAAGCGTGTCAATTTGGCTTCAGTTCTCTTGCAGATGAAAGGGTTAGGGGTTGGAGAGATCGAATCTTTTCCTTTTATAGATCCGCCAGAGTTAGGCGCAATTAGGGATGCATATCGATTACTGGATGAGTTGGGAGCGATTCAGTCTGGTAAACTCAATAAGATTGGTCGTCTAATGTCTCGTATACCCCTGGATCCTAGGTTATCCCGAATGCTAGTCGAGGCCGGCAGATTTGGAGGCCTAACTGAAACATTAATTATCGTATCTGCTTTGTCGGTTTCAGATCCTAGGGAAAGACCGACCGATAAAATGTCATTAGCCGATGAGAAGCACGAGCCTTTTAGTGATGAGAGATCTGATTTTTTAAGCTTGCTTAAGCTTTGGGCTTGGTTGGAAAAACAGCGAGTAACGAACAGCAAGAATAAGTGGCGAAAATTGCTGAGCAAGAATTTTATTAGTTTCTCTAGAGTTCAGGAATGGAGAGAGATATATCGACAGCTGAAGCTAATTTGTCGGTCTGAATTGAATTACCAATTAAATCGAGAGGCCGCGAGCTACGAGGTTGTTCATGAAAACATTCTTGTTGGATGTTTGAGCTTGGTTGCTCGGCATGTTGCTAAGGGAGAGTATGTGGGGGCTCGTAACCTCAAGTTACGATTGTTCCCCGGGTCTTCGTTGTCAAAGAGTAGTCCTAAGTGGGTTGTGGCCTCTGAAATCACGGAGACGAGTCGGGTCTATGCGCGGACTGTCGCAAAAATCGACCCGATATCGATTGAGAAAAAATCTTCGCATTTGGTAAAAGTTTCAGACGGCGAACCTAGCTGGAGTCTGAAGAGAGGCGAGGTAATAGCCTATAGAACCATCACTCTTTATGGATTAAGGATTGTGGAACGTCGTGTCGTTTCTTATTCGACCATTGACCCAGAACTCTCCAGAAAGCGTTTGATCAGCGAAGGACTGGTAAAAGGTCTTTTGTCGAGGCTGCCTCAGTTTCTGGAACATAACCTTTTAGAGATAAAAAAAATAAGGACAATCGAAGAACAGCATCGACGAAGAGGTATCTTGGTCGAAGATTCAGTTTTGGAAGATTTCTATGAATCAAAATTACCGGCAAATATTAGGCGATTTTCCGATCTTCAGAATTGGCTGAGAAAGGCTGATAGTGAAGAGATCAACGGTTTATTTTTGTCTGAAGCACAGCTGTTTAAAGTTGACAATAATTTTCTTCCAGACGAATTTCCGAGCCACATTGAAATCAATAACGTGGCTTTGGATGTTAAATATTCCTTTTCTCCCGGAGCTCGTGACGATGGCGTTTCCTTTAATCTTCCTCTCGCATTCCTTAGGGTGGTGGGTCCGGAACCTTTCGAGTGGTCGGTTCCTGGAATGTTAGAGCCAGTCTTAGAAAGCTGGATCAGGTCGCTCCCTAAGAATCTCAGAAAACCATTAATACCGAACCAAGAAAATGCGAGGGATTTTG
>CAZYHH010000167.1:0-7442 GCA_964647295.1 uncultured Pseudomonadales bacterium | reverse complement strand
TAGCTAAATTATTAGACGGAATCTAAGCATGTAGAGCCAATAGCAGAGAGGCAGCGGTCGCGGGTTCAATTCCCGCCGCCTCCACCAAGTTTTCGTGGGAAATCGACTAGACGGTGTATCGAGCAAAAATCAATGTCACGCCTAACTTATGAGAAGCTAGAGGATGTATCCATCATCCATTTGGATGACGGGAAAGCTAACGCGATGGGCCCTGAGATGATCGCTGAGGTAAACGAAGCCCTTGATAAAGCTGAACAAGAATCACGAGCCGTACTAATTACAGGCAGGCCAGGTGTGCTTTCCGGAGGCTTTGATTTAAATGTTATCCGGTCGGGCGACACTGCTTCCATTCAATCCATGGTACATGCGGGCGCAAATCTGTTACTGAGAATCTATGGTTTCCCCAAACCTCTTGTGATCGCAACTGCAGGCCATGGCGTCGCGCTTGGAGGCTTTTTGTTACTCGCTGCAGATTATCGTTTGGGTGTAACCGGAGACTACAAAATAGGTTTAAACGAGGTCGCAATTGGTATGACGCTTCCTCCTTTTGCTCTGATGCTCGCTAAATCCAGAATCGCGAATCAGTTTTTGACCAACGCGGCGATTAACGCAAATCTGTACGATCCTGAAACCGCCTTGCAAGTTGGTTTTCTCGACGAAGTGACCCATCCTGCCGAACTTTTACCCAGGAGCATCGAAAAAACACAGGAACTGGCAAAATTAGATCCCTCAGCATTTAAGCAAACCAAAAACGATTTTCGTGGCACTGACATTCAACTCATTTTAAGCGGCCTCAAATCTCAATAATTTTTACGCAGGCTCAAGATCATTGATTAAAGATCGCTTCATCCAAATCTGGTTTGTGACTCTCTGGTGTTTTCTGCAATGCGGACTGCCCAACTTGGTATCCGCCAACACAAACCTCGATCTGCATATCGCTGTCGCCTCAAATTTTTTACCACCCATGAAAAAACTGATAGAGCTGTTTGAGTCTAAAACACCAGGCTCGATCAAACTGTCCGTTGGCTCTTCAGGCAGTCTTCATTCACAAATCGTTAATGGTGCGCCCTTTGAATTATTTTTCTCAGCCGATCAGGAAAAACCTTCATCGCTGGTTTTGGCCAATCTGGCGTCAAAAAAACATCAACATACCTATGCGATCGGCAAACTGGTGCTATGGTCACCAAAAAGTAACGTTGATCCTCGTCAAATGTTGCTCTCCGGCTCGTTTTCAAAAGTAGCACTCGCCAATCCAGATGTTGCTCCTTATGGGAAGGCAGCCGCAGCGGTTCTTCAAGCTTTACAGCTTCACAAAAGCTACCGCAGCAGACAGGTCCAAGGGCAAAATATCGCCCAAGCCTATCTATACACTTATACGGGTAACGCCCAGTTGGGCTTTATATCGGCCTCCCAAAATCAAAAATCAACAGGTTCGACCTGGGAAATTCCAAACTTACTCTACCAACCTATAAAGCAAGATGTTGTTCTAATCAAAAAATCAGAGAACCAGAAAAGAGCATTGCAGTTCCTCGAATTTGTCAAATCAGATGCAGCGAAGGAAGTCATAATGCAGTACGGTTACGAAATCGCCAACAGACATTAAGGGTCTCAGTCAGGTGGGATTTTCCGATTCAGACTTAACCGCAATCATCTTGACGATTCGTTTGGCAGCGATCGTTACCGCGCTGTTAGTCCTGCTAGGTACACCTTTAGCTTGGTGGCTTGCAAGGACTAACTCCCGGTTCAAGGCCCCAATCGGAGCAATCACCACCTTACCGCTCGTGCTACCACCAACAGTGATAGGGTTTTATCTTCTAGTCGCCCTAGGCCCGCAAAGCCCAGCAGGTGAACTCTTGTTATTTCTCGGGATCGGGCCTTTGCCATTTACATTTACAGGCCTTGTCATCGCTTCCATGATTTATTCCCTACCTTTTGTAGTACAACCTTTGCAAAATGCTTTTTCAGATGTAGATGAACAATCACTCGAAGCCGCTTCATCACTTGGGGCTGGACCAATAGACCGGTTTTTCAGCTTGGCACTGCCCCTGTCAAAGCGAGGTTTTTTTGTGGCCGGAATTTTAGGGTTCGCTCACACCGTTGGAGAATTTGGCGTAGTGCTTATGATTGGTGGAAATATCCCAGGCGAAACCCAAGTAGTCTCCACCCAAATATATACCTATGTGGAGTCATTAAATTATGAATCCGCAAATAAACTCTCGGCAATCATGTTGATCTTTTCGCTAGCAATTCTTCTTCCCCTCTACGCGATCCAAGCTCAACCTCTGCGAAGACTCGTTCATCTCCGGCCCAAGCAAGACTAAAAGATGTCTTTGTCAGCTCAAATTCATCTAACAAGAAAAGAGGAGCGCAGCCAGAAATTTGAGCTTCGCGCTGAATTTAAGATTCCTGACGACGGTGTTACCGCTATTTTCGGTCCTTCTGGCTCCGGCAAAACCAGCTTGTTAAGGTGTATAGCCGGCTTGGAAAAACAAGTTACCGGACAAATACGATTTAAAAACGAGGTATGGCAGACTTTAGACAGCTTCTTACCTCCCAATAAACGACGCATCGGATACGTCTTCCAATCACAAAACTTATTCCCTCACCTGACCAGTCAACAAAATATAGATTTTGCAGTGCAACGAAGAACTTCAGTCGAACACCAGCTAAATCCAGAGTCAATCTATGAAGCACTGGACATCTCTTCGCTCCTGGACAAGATGCCCCACCAGCTGTCAGGGGGAGAACAACAACTAGTTGCGATTGCAAGAGCCGTACTCAGTAACCCAAGCCTGATCCTAATGGATGAGCCTTTGTCGTCCCTCGATGAGTCAAGGAAAAAAAAATCAATCAGCACCATCAAAAATATAAACGAGGTGTTTGGGATCCCTTTCATATATGTCACACACTCGATCAACGAGGTACTAGAAATCGCTGACCACTTAATGGTTATCGACAATGGAAAAATGGTAATCAGCAAGCCTCTAATGGAAGCACTAACCGAACTTCCAGAAAGCGGTAGTGTCTGGCCCGATCTCGGCGCAGTGATTGAGGGCATCGTGGCCAGTCGAGACCAGGACTATGGCCTGAGTCTAGTCGATTTCCAAGGTGGCCATCTACGGGTAGCAAATGACGTCCTCGAGATAGGCTCTAAGGTAAGACTATCTATTCTTGCGAGGGACATTAGCCTTGCCCGAACAAAACAAGAAGACTCCAGCATCTTAAACAAAATCCAAGCCGACATTATCGAAATCCTAGAGGACAGCAATCCGGCGTTCAGGCGAATTCATCTGTCCACCAAGAAAACACAATTTAGGGCCTTAGTGACCAGAAAATCCGTGGACTCGTTAGGCCTAGAGGTCGGACAAACTGTGTGGATGCAAATTAAATCAGTGGCCATCAACAACTAGAATACGCTGGTTTAAGTCGAACTCGTGTGGGCACTGTGAGCGCTTACCACACGCGAAACCTGACCACTCACATTTTTTTCTGTATTGTTACGCTTTCAATAATTAGAGGTTTTTTTTAAACCCATCACAAGGATATTTGGATGCGTGTGACTAAGCTGATGCTCCTATTACTAGTGGGCACTATCGCCTCTTACTGTCTTGGACACGACTTTTCGAAAAACAACATTTCCATAGATCATCCCTGGTCAAAACCCACGCCGCCAATCAGCAAATATGGTGTCGCGTACTTCAACATCAAAAACTCCGGGACCTCAGCAGACAACCTGTTAAAAGTACAGATACCCAAAGACATTGCCGATTCTGCTTCGCTTCACGATGTCGTCCATGATGGCGACATTGTCAGAATGCGGGAATTAATCGACGGGAAAACAATACCTGCAAACTCGGTCGTAGAGTTTAAGCCTGGCGGTAGCCACGTCATGCTAGAGGGGCTAAAGAAACCTATTAAGTTAGGTGACAAGTTCACAATAGAGCTCATCTTTAAAAAAGCCGGGTCCATTCCCGTGGAGATCTGGGTGGAGGACAAAGAAGCTCCAAAAAAAGTTCTTCACGCACACTAACTTACTAATTATCCACAAAGGTCATCCGTCTTAATGTAGCGTGATCGGAACCCAGTCACCATCAAAATCCTGGGTATTCGCCCATACTTTCCTTTCGAGCTTGTTAGATAATGAGGCTGTTCCTAGTTGTTCGATTGAATCATCTTTGATCGAGTAACCGATCACGACATCAGCCCTAAAATCCAAGATCGAGATCGCCGCATGGTCGCCCTTTAAAGAACCCGCATTAATCACAATGCAGTCCATAAAATCAATTAGCGTACGGTAATGCATGTGCCCATTGACGATAATTCGTGGTGGCCGATTGAGCAACAAATCATCGAGCGCTTTGGATCGTTCTATTCTGGTCTTATCCGTGCCAGGCCATATCTTGTCCATATCTCGATCTAACACACCATGACATAACAGCAATTCTCCATCAGGCAGCTCTACTCTCTCTTGAACAGCTAGACCTTCAAGGAACGATATCGTTTCTTGCGTTAAGTCATTCCGACAGTGTGCGTCCGGAATGTCTCGAGCCTGGTTATTGAGCAACCATCGATCATGATTGCCGCGCACACAAACTACGCAATGCCTTCTTAACAGCTCACAACTCTTATTAATATCTCCTCTACCATCGGCAATGTCTCCCGTACAGATCACCAGATCGACTTGATTTTTTATGAGAAAATCAATGGCCCGTTCCAATCGCAAATTCTCCGAATGGACATCACCAATAATCCCAATTAGATTATTCAACTCTCTTGATCCAAAACAATTTAAAACCTCAATAATACAATTATGAGAGGGCACTCAAATAACGTATCTTATATGTAACGCAAAACAAGGATTTTACCATGTCAAACATCTATGAGATAAGAGACTACACCATCGAATCTGAGTGGTTCGATGCCTATAAGACGTGGGCAAGAGAGCTCGCAGCTCCCTGGTTAAAATCAAATCTAGAAGTCATCGATTTTTGGATGGATGAAGGGGAGCCCCCTGAAGTTTCTGGTTCCAATCCAGTTGTTTCTCCCAATGGGCAACCAAACGTCACTTGGATCATCAAATGGGATAGCCGAGAAATAAGAGAAAAAGAATTTCCGACAATCATGTCTTCCGATGCCTGGAAAGAAATCTGGTCAAAGCATCCAAATGAAAATGCTTATCTGCACTTAAACGTTCGGTTTATGAAAGCCACCTAGTCTTTTGTGATATTTCTGATAAGGAAAAAAAAAAGAGTGACTTTGCCCAATCAATAATTACTCTTGTAAGGACAGACCCACTAATTCCATTACCTCATCCTGTCTTCCAAGGGCAATCACCACCATCTGCTTCCCATTTATTTCGTAGGTCATGGGCACTCCTGTTGGCCTACCACCTAACGGAATCGAGCGTAATAAGGTTCCGTCAACTTTGTCAAAGACGTTGAGTGTTTGTAAGGATGAGTTTTTGTAGTAAAGAAGCTCTCCGGAAACCATCGATGCGGAATTCCCAATGACACTCTCATCAGTGGATCCCGCGACCTGCCATTTGATCTCTCCTACATTCATATCATAAGCCGTAATCATCGATCCCTTGCCACCAATGTAAGGTGAGCCCGTATTCGGTCCGAAAAATAAGTCGGGGAAAACATAATAAAAGTTTTCTTGGCCACCATTAACAAGCTTTACAAGATGCGTCAATGGACCAAAACCCGATACATACAATGTTTGGGAGGATGGGTCATAAGAAGCGCCTCCCCAATTAGCTCCACCACCTTCGCCGGGTGTCACAATCAAACCTTTCGTGCTAGGCGGCGTGTAAAGAGGCCCTACATCGTAATTTTCAGCACTGGCTTGATCAACCAGATCCTCTCTAACAGAACCTTGTCTCACAAAAGGTGGTGGCTTCGAGGGAATCGGCTGAGTTGGAGCGGCTTTTTCACCTGGTACAGTTGAAGCAGGGACTGCCGTCTCAATGATCGGCCAAACCGGCTCCCCCGTTTCCCTGTTAAATACATAGACGAAGCCCTGCTTACTCACCTGAGCCAAGGCCTTAACAACACTACCACCCACTTGAATATCGATCAAATTGGGCGCTGCAGGCAGGTCATAGTCCCAAATATCATGATGAACAGTTTGAAAATGCCACTGACGACTCCCAGTTGCACAATCCAACGCAACGACCGAATTTGCAAACAGGTTATCGCCGTGCCTTCGGCCACCATAGTAGTTGTTGGTTGGACAACTAACTGGCAAATAAACCATCCCAAGTTCTTCATCAGCGCTCATCGGAGCCCACACGTTAGTATTGCCGTTGGTCTTCCAGCTTTCGTCTTCCCAGGTCTCTACCCCAAACTCACCTTGACGCGGCACCGTATGAAAGGTCCAAAGCAATTCTCCCGTATCAAGATCAAAACCCTTTACATCTCCAGGTGGTGAAGGTGGCAACACTTCCCCGTCGTGTACCTGGGTCCCCACGATCAACACGTTCTTACATATGGTTGCTGGAGACGAATTACCCAACTGGCTCACGACACCGGCCATATCTGGGACATCAGGCTGATCGTGCACATTATCAAGTCGCGTGGTATCGGCATTTAATCTGGGAACACTATCCAGCAAATCAACCGTACCATTACCCAACGACCCAAAATCTAATCGAGGTTTACCACTGACCGCATCTAGTGCGATCAGTCGCGCATCGCCCGTCGCCATATAAATGGTTTTACCTTTTTCACTCTCAAAGTAAGAGACACCGCGATGGAGAAAACCATTATTCGGCGGTCTCCCATAGTTATAGGATTGAGGGTCGAAAACCCACAGCATCTCTCCATTTTCTGCGTCGATTGCGGCCACCTGACTGAATGAGGTGCTCGTGTAGAGAACACCATCTATCATGAGCGGTGTCGCTTCAAAGACCGAGTTCTGGAACGAAGTAAGCTCGTTATCCGGAGAACGCCAACGCCAGGAGACCTCCAAGTTTGATACGTTCTCTTTATTGATTAGAGAGAGTGGTGAGTATTTGTTACTCGACAGATCGCCCGAATAGCTGGGCCACATCCCAGCTGATGTTCCTGATACTAACAAATTACGATCATTGACAACGGTCACCGTTATCGCCTGAGTTGCACTCGAGACTCTTCCATTACTGACCGTCAAATTGATCTTGTAATCCCCCGTTTGATCACCGACAAACGACACTATTTCACCGATCCCAGTGATCAGCGCCGTACTATTTGTGGGTTTACTAACAACCTCCCAATCGTAAGTCAGAGGATCGCCAAGAGAATGGGAGCTACCCCCACCAAACAACGTAATCATTGAATTTGATAGGGCAACTTGATTCTTACCTGGATCAGCAACGGGAACAACGCCAGAAGGCCCATTGATCGCAGTCGTTTCGGGCAACGCCTCTCTCACGAGACGCAAGAATTCAGACACATCAAAGT
>CAZYHH010000166.1:0-7452 GCA_964647295.1 uncultured Pseudomonadales bacterium | reverse complement strand
TACCATCCAAGTCGTGAGTTGTGAAGCTCGAAGGTGTTTACAAAGACGGTGTTTTCGTTAACACAAACGAAATCAGTTTCATAATGATTTATTGCTAAGCACTCGAGTAGGCTTGTTAGACAAACATTTAATCGATCGGTCAAGGATAGAGGCCGTCTCAGAAGAGTTCACCGTCTGTCCTTTTGAGCTTAGTCTAGACGCGTCGTTATGGGTTGACATAGTGATTTGCGACTACAATTACGTGTTTGACCCCTTTGTACGCCTGCAACGGTTTCAGCCCCCTAAAGGAATACATTTACTAATCGATGAGGCCCACCAATTATTTCCGCGCGTGAATTCAATGTATACGGTAGAGCTCAGCTCTGTTCAGTTGGAAGGAGCTATCCAGAATACGCCTCCCCAATTATCTTCGGCATTACTCGAGATAGGAAAAGAAATGACATTGTTGGCTAGCGGAAAAACTGATGATGAATTTTTGGCTGAGCCGCCCGAAGAGTTAAACATGGCTATAATACGAATGCTTTCCACTCTAGAGGAAAGTGAGATCGAGTTAACGGCAGATTACGATGTAGTTCGTCTATTTGTTTTTTCTTGTTACCGCTGGTCTTCAGCCCAGGATTGGCCTAATGCGGAATGCTTCAGCTACATTATCGACAATAGGCAAGCCGATTTGCGGATTAGGTACTCTTGTATTGACTCATCTAGGCTGATTGGTGACGCGCTTTCTAACTATGAAAGCACGGTCTGTTTTTCTGGCACGCTTTCTCCTTTGGAGCTTTATCAAGAGCTTCACGGTGGCGAGGATAACCTGCTAGAGAGGTCTCCGAATCCCTTTAGTCCGGATCAGGTAAAGGTTCTTGTGATAAATGATATCTCAACCTATTACCAAGCTAGAGAGCGGGGCTTGGCAGATCTTATAAATTTGGTTCGCTCGGTTCTAGACGCAAAACCGGGGCGTTATTTGATTGCATTTCCATCCTTTGAATATCTTGAATTGTTTCTAGGCGCATTAACGGTTAACGAAGACTTACACCATGAAATTCTTAAGCAAGCGCCAGCCATGCAATTGACCCAGACTCACGAAATCTTGGAAGCATTTAAAAATCAATCGGCCGCATTATTGGGAGTGGTGTTGGGTGGCGTGCTGGCAGAGTCGATCGATTTTCTTGAGTCGAACATTGATGGGATATTTGTTGTTAGTTTGGGCTTGCCGCCACCGAGCCTGGAAAGAGACCTCATGGCAGAACGCTTCAAAGACACTAGAGATTATGAATGGGGACAGACCGCGGCTTATAGGCAGCCCGCTTTGAACAAAGTTCTTCAAGTTTGTGGTCGGTTGATTCGTTCTCCTTCTCATCGAGGCATGCTCTATTTGGTTGATCCGCGTTATGCTTCAGCTCGTATACAGGGCTTTTTCCCTTCGCATTGGGATCCTGTAGTGTGCAAGTCATCTGAAGTAATCAAGTTAACTCGACAATTTTGGAATAGAAGAGAATAAGAAGGTGGAAAAGATACCGATGGACTCTAGGAGCACTAAAATAATTTGTACGATTGGTCCTTCGACCAATAGCTTCCGCATGCTGAAGCAACTTTATCAGGCGGGAATGGACTTGGTGCGCTTAAATATGTCACATGCCTCTCATGCTGAGGCAAAAAAGATTGTTAAATGGGTGAAAACACTTAATCGTGAAGTTGAGCACCCTATTCCTATATTGCTCGATACTCAGGGCCCGGAAATTCGAACTGGTGCATTAGAAAACCCGATTGAATTAAAAACAGGCGAGGTGATTACGCTGACGGTCCGTGATTCGGATTTAGTCGAAAAACGATCGATTGTTGTGAACTATGAAGAGATCGTTGATGTAGTCGACGTGGGAGGACTGATTACTCTTGATAATGGATTACTGAATTTTGAAGTGCTTTCTAAGGAAGGACGGCAATTAGTCTGTCGAGTTATCGATGGAGGGACGTTGGGTAGCCGCAAACACGTCAACTTGCCGGGAGTCCGTATTAACCTGCCAGCTATTACGCTGAAAGACCGGGACGACATCCGTTTTGCTATTGATCATGAGGTGGACTACATCGCGCTTTCTTTCGTCCGAGAGGCGAGCGATGTCGAAGAATTGAGACAGTTGCTGGGGCGAAAAAAAAATACGATCAAAGTGATCGCCAAGATAGAGGATCAGTCTGGCGTGGACAATATTCACGAAATCGTTGGGGCAGCCGATGGGGTAATGGTCGCCAGAGGCGATTTGGGCATTGAGACGAATATCGCGGACTTGCCAAATGTGCAGAGAAGAATTGTGCATGCGAGTGCCGTCGGCGGCAAACGCTGTATTGTTGCCACACATCTTTTGGAGTCAATGATCGATAATCCAATCCCAACACGAGCCGAAGTGACGGATGTGGCCAACGCCGTTTATGAAGGCGTAGATGCGGTGATGCTCTCAGGGGAAACCAGCGTAGGTGATCACCCAGTTCGTTGTGTCCATCAATTAGTTGAAATTTCTAGACGGGCGGAAAAGTATGCTGGGTTAGGGTATGAAAACGAATTGATTCCAAAAAGTGATAAGGAGCATGTCGCAATACATGCAGTCGCTTTGGCAGAGTCTCTTGAAGCAAGGGGGATCATTGTCATCACACGGCGAGGGATTATGGCGGACTATGTCACGAGCGCACGACCGCATTCAGTACCAATTTTTGCTTTCACCAATAATAGCGCTACCAGACGCCGTTTAGCCTTAAATCGATCAGTTTTTTCATTTCGTACCCCCTTTAGCAACGATCCTGAAAAAACCCTCAAAAGTGCACTGAATGTACTTAAAAGGAAGCGACAATTTGAAGCGACGGATAAAGTGGTCGTGATTTCAGATGCGTTAGCAGATACGCCATCTGATGCGATTCAAATACGTTCTGTAAATTAGATTTAATGACTGAAAACGTCAATCAGCATCTTCGTAGAGGCCAGAACAAGCATGCCCCCAAATATTTTTTTAAGTAAAGGCGGGGAAATGTTATGCGCGATTTTGACTCCAATTGGAGCCGCTAGTATCGAACCCACGATAATCGGGATGAAAGCGGTTATGTCGACATAGCCAATTAACTCAGAATGAGTAACTTGGGGTGCGAAAAATAAATATCCTAAGGAACCCGATAACGCAATTGGTACTCCGAGAAAGCTCGAAGTGGCGGTTGAATTATGCGGAGGAGTGTTGAAGAAAATCAGCGTGGGAACGATAACATTGCCCCCCGCGATTCCTGCACTTCCCGAGATAAATCCAGCGCTTGTGCCGATTAGGCCGCCTCCAAGATGACCTGGAAAAACTCGACCAGCGGGTGGCTGCCAACTCGAAATCATAATAGCTGCTACAGAGATCAAAAAACATGCAATTCCCGTTTTAAGTATCAATGCCGGTACAAAGGGGACTACGTAGGATGCAAGTAAACTCCCAAACAACAGCCACGGTAGAAGTTTGATTACTAGCTCCCATAAAACCATATGTCGACGATTTTGTGCAAAGGCAGCAGACGCGGATGTGAAGACAATACAGCTCAAGGAAGTTGCTATCGCGACGATGAGTATGCTTGAGTCATCAAATCTATTAGTCGCGTCATAAATTAGATACAAGGTGGGAACGATAATGATGCCACCGCCAATCCCCAACAAGCCTCCAATAAAGCCACTAAATAGCCCCAAACCTAGGCAAATCGAAATAAAGAAAACTGGATCCAATTGAAGTACTGTTGGTTATGTTTAGTATTTGAATATATAGGCTTTGTTTGGCGATGACTATGTACAAGTCCATAAACTGCTTTTTAGTATTAGCCCTATTCGGTCTGTATTTTGCTGAGGCTTGGGCGCAACGTGTCGTATACGAAAATGGAGATATATATGAAGGTGAACTATTAGAAGGGTTAAGGAACGGCATGGGGGTTTACAGCTGGTCCAATGGTGATGTCTATGAAGGCCAATTTGTCGCGGACCAGCTAAACGGAGAAGGGTTTTTTCAATGGTCTGATGGCCGTTCTTATGAAGGTGAATTCGTTAACGGGAAACGACAAGGGAGAGGGAGTTATATAAACGCGTTTGGTGACAAGTATGAAGGTGCTTTTCTGGCGAATCGTATGCATGGAGGCGGTAAGTTTGTTTGGGCTAACGGCGATTCTTTTGTTGGGAATTACCTAGATGGAAAAAAGAATGGTTTTGGTGAATTTGTCTGGTCAAACGGTGAGCGCTATGAGGGTCAGTTTTTTGATGATTATATGAGCGGTGCTGGCGTTCATTATTATTCCGATGGATCTCACTATTCCGGTTCATTTTCAGACAATCGGCGAAACGGTTATGGAGTTTTGCTCTTTTCTGATGGACGAAGGTTTAAAGGGTCTTATCTTGACGATCAAAAACATGGGCATGGACTGGCTTTCAGTCAAGAAAACAATGCGTCTCTAGAGTACTGGGAGAAGGGAGTGCTGCGAGCTTCGAAAGCCCTGGTGTTGAGGGAGGATTGTCAGGTCGTTCATGAAAGCAAAAAATGGCTGGTTAGCGGCGCATCTTGTGTTAACGGTTTAGCTCATGGAAGAGGAGACATTGTCTCCATAGATTACGAAAAACTTTTCCACAATGCGCTTTTGGTGTTGGGGCGATTGGTAGAAGGAAAAGAAATCAGCTTTTTGTCAGTTGATTTGAAATGATTGATGTTTAAGAAAACTCAATGATTGCAGGCGACTTGTAAATGAGTAGTTCGCAAAGATTTCTTCCCTGGGTTCAGTTACCTGAAGTCGAATTTGTACGACTGATTCGCGAAAGTCCAATCTCTCAGGTGTGGGAGGCGAGTCAACCGGCTTTGAATCGCAGCGTTGTTGTTAAGATATTCGATTTTTCTGAACTTAAATCTAGAGAACTTGATGATCTGCAACTCAAAGAAATCTTAGGGCAGACAGGATATCCCATCGAAGTCTGTCCAAGTGTCCTTGAATATGGCCGATTGGATGATTTTCACTTCCAGATTCTTGATTTTATCAAGGGGAAAACTCTTCAAGACCTTCTCTATGGAGGAATATCTACATTATCTTTTCGTAATGTAATCGTTCGTGCTGCCTTGGCGCTTCATGAATTGCACACACATGATATATACCATTGTGATCTTAGACCTGAAAATGTTTTGGTAGATGAGGCAGACCGTGTTCTTTTAATTGGCTTCGGGCCCGATTTCCGATCCTCGGATTCGACTTTAGAGGGGTTGTATTCGTCTAAATCTCATTATATGAGTCCCGAGTTAAAGCTCTCCTTTACGCCCAGTGCTCAAAGCGACTTGTTCTCTTTGGCTGCGGTCGTTTACCAAGCGTTAACGGGCGAACTTCCAGTAAACGAAAACCCCGGTGATGGTTCGAATTCCCAAGGTTCGGTTTTTAATGTTTCAAGATTGTCAGAAAGATTCAAAGGTTATCGAACAATTCTTGAAAAGGCGCTACAAGCCGCCCGGGAAGATAGGCACTCATCTGCGGCTGAATTTGCAGATGATCTGATGGCGCTTGAGGACGAGAGCATTGGACAAGAAATCCAAATCAAAACGCAGCCAATTTCTTCAGAAGAAGTGATATTGACTGGCGTTAAACTATTCGATCCGGATGGTGATTCCGTTCGAGGGATTACTTCGGCATCGCCTGCTTCCGGCGCTAGGGCTCGATGGCTGGTATCTTTTGGGGGCGGTATTTTGGTACTAGGGCTACTTTGGATCCTTACGCTACGAAGCGATCTGTTACCTGATCCTGTTGCTGGGTTTGTCGAAAGTAACGTGAATTCAGAGATCGAGTCAGCAAGAAATCAGGCTCAATCATTAAGAGAAGACCCAAACCAAGGGCTTTCTACGGTGTTGGCGTCTTACACTCGCTTATTGTCTTTAACGCCCGATGATCCGGAGGTTTTGAAAGCCTTAACAGATATTAGCAGTGAATGGTTCGCTTCAATTGAAGAGGCATTAGATCAAGGTGATTATATTTTTGCTGAAACTCGTCTCGACGAAGCGGAATCTATGTTCCCACAGGAACCAAGACTGAATGCTTTATCAATTCGAATACAAAATTGGAAGAGAGCGGAGAGTCTTTATGAGGCGAGTCGGTCGCAAAGACTAGGATTTATAGAAGATGAAGTCCCAGTTCTAAATTCGCTGATTGTGTCCTACCAAAACGTATTGAGGCTGGCGCCAGCTCACGATGGGGCGGTGATCGAATTGAAAGCGATAGCAGCACAGTTTGCGCAACTGGCCAAAGAGGCTTTCGCGGTAAGAGATTTAACTGCGGCTATTAATTTTCTCGGGCGCGCGCAAGCGGCAGATTCTTCGATTCAGGCTTTAGAGGACGTTAGAGAGCTTTTATCTCAAACCGAGGAGCTCCGAGTCACTATTGAAGGGATCTTAGATGAAGCGAGGTACTATCGAGCATTGGGCCAACTGATAGCACCTTCTGGAGAAAATGCGGCTGAGCTATACAATCGAGTGTTAGTAGTTGAACCCAAAAATATGATCGCTAATCAGGCAATTGGCGAGCTAACGGCTAGCATATTGGCAGACACAGAACGACTCTTTGAATTAGGAGATTTGTTGGCTGCGGACGATTTATTGACTCAAGCGTTAACTGTCGGAATAGAAGAAGATGCGTTAACGGACATCAGAAGGCAGATTAGTGAAGAACAAGAAAGAATCGAGCAAATTAGCCAATTTATGACTAAGGCTCGTGATCTCATGGAGCGAGGTTACATTACGATGCCTCTTAGTGAGAATGCGGTCGCTGAACTAAGGTCCGTTCAAAGCATAGACCCCAACAATGAAGAGGCTAGCGCTTTGTTAGAAAAATGCGCTGAGACTCTCGCCAACGTGGCAAAGGATGCCTTCGATTACGGATTTTCAGAGGAGGCCTTTGAATATTTGGATTTAGCAATCGCCATTAATCCCAAACAAATTACCTGGACAGTATTAAGAGCTGAATGGTCGAAAAGGTCTCGAGATTCGAATATAAAAAGATCGCTTTGATCTTGATTTTGAGGCGAGCCAATCCTATGCTCGCGATCAATTTAACACGCTTAGAGGTGAAGAGTGTCTGTCAGTATTCCGTACAAGAGGGAGATGGAGTTCGAATACGGTCGGCTTGATCAATTGGTTCCAGGTGTGCGCCGGGTCATAGCCAATAACCCGAGCGCGTTCACCTTCCATGGAACCGGAACCTATATTCTAGGTGAAGGTGAAGTTGCGGTGATTGATCCTGGCCCGGCCGACCCGGAGCATATAGGAGCAATATTTGAAGCGACGAAAGGCGAAAGGATAACCCATGTGCTGATCACGCATACCCATATGGATCATTCTCCCGGCTATCAATTGATGAAGCCTAGGTGCGATGCCGTGACTTATGGATTTGGGCCTCACGGTTCGGGCAAATTAGAGGAGGGCATAAAAGTCG
>CAZYHH010000165.1:0-7484 GCA_964647295.1 uncultured Pseudomonadales bacterium | reverse complement strand
AATGAAGAATGTGTTATCTGACGCTCAGTCTCTAGCAGTAGGCCTAGATCATGCTTCTGTTGAGCCAGCTCACGTTTTGAGTTGTCTTGTTTCAGAACAACACTTTTCGATCAACAAAGCGATAAGAAAGGCTGGGAGTGACTCTGCATCGATTCAGTCTATGTTGGAATCGGTTATCAGCTCTTTCCCGAAGATTGGTCATAATGTCGGTCAGGCCGTGTTTTCGAACGATTTGGTGCGGGTTTTAAGCAAGAGCGATGTGAAGTCGCGGAATGTTGATGATAAATACATCTCGACAGACCAGGTTTTAATGGCGCTGCTAGAGGAAAGTAAATTAGCTGAAGTCTTTGTGAATGCGGGTGCACCGCCCGAATCAGTTATAAGCGCGCTTGAGGAAGCTAGGAGCGGTGCGACTGTTAATCAGGAAGAAGAAACAGAGGTTGGGGAGGCGCTTGAAAAATATGCGGTCGATTTGACTGCGAGAGCTCTGGAGGGTTCTTTGGATCCTGTGATCGGTAGAGATGAAGAGATTCGAAGAACCGTACAAGTGTTGCAACGCAGAACGAAAAATAATCCAGTGCTAATTGGCGAGCCGGGAGTCGGGAAAACCGCAATTGTTGAAGGGCTCGCCCAAAGAATCGTGGCAGGTGAGGTCGCCGATTCACTTAAGAATAAACGAGTGCTGTCCCTAGATTTGGGTTCGCTCATTGCCGGCGCAAAATTTCGAGGAGAGTTTGAGGAAAGGCTAAAAGCAGTGCTCAAGGATTTGTCTAATCAGGAAGGCGACATTATTTTGTTCATCGATGAGTTGCACACCATGGTTGGCGCTGGAAAAGCAGAAGGCGCGATGGATGCAGGAAATATGCTTAAGCCTGCTTTGGCGAGGGGAGAATTGCATTGTGTTGGAGCGACTACTCTGGACGAGTATCGTCAGTACATTGAGAAAGATGCCGCTCTTGAACGAAGGTTCCAGAGAGTGACAGTTGATGAGCCAGATCTTGATGACAGTATTGCCATATTAAGAGGGCTCAAAGAACGTTATGAGATTCATCATGGTGTTGAAATTACTGATCCGGCGATTGTCTCTGCAGCTAAGTTGTCTCACCGATATATCAGCGATCGAAAGTTACCTGATAAGGCCATTGATTTGATTGATGAGGCTGCAAGCCGCATTCGTTTGGAACTGGACTCCAAGCCAGAGGAAATGGATCGCCTAGAACGCAAATTAATGCAGCTCAAAATGGAAATGGAAGCACTTAAAAAAGAATCAGACGATGCCAGCTTAAGACGATTGGAGGATCTGAAGGAAGTTATTTTCGAGTCAGAGGAAGAGTATTCACGCCTCGAAACAGTTTGGTCAAGAGAGAAGGGAGCCTTGAAGTCCATTCAAGACAAGAAAGAAGAGTTAGAGGCTGCTCGTTTGGAATTTGAGTCAGCAAAAAGAGAAGGAAATCTGGCTAAGATGTCGGAGTTGCAATATGGAATCATGCCGGCGCTGGAAAACAGCATAAATGGATCAGTTGATCATGAGGTTGGTTCTGGATTGCTGAGGAATCGTGTCACCGATCAGGAGATCACAGAGGTCGTGGCTCGTTGGACCAATATTCCGTTGGTCCGGTTAATTCAGGATGAAAGGCAAAAGCTTTCAAGTTTAGAGTCTTTATTACATGAGCGTGTCGTAGGGCAGAGCCGGGCGGTTGGTGCGGTGAGTCGTGCGGTGAGACGGACGCGAGCAGGCTTATCGGATCCAGAAAGACCTAATGGCTCATTTATGTTTCTAGGCCCCACCGGTGTGGGTAAAACTGAGCTATGTAAAGCTATCGCGGAGACCCTATTTGATAGTGAGTCAGCCATGATAAGACTCGACATGTCTGAGTATATGGAAAAACACTCTGTATCAAGACTTGTGGGTGCCCCCCCCGGCTATGTGGGTTACGAGGAGGGCGGTGGTCTGACTGAAGCTGTTCGACGAAAGCCATACTCTTTGGTGTTGTTTGATGAGATAGAAAAAGCACATCCGGATGTTTTTAACATTTTGTTACAAGTGCTCGATGATGGCAGATTGACTGATGGTCAAGGTAGAACAGTCGATTTCAGAAATACTGTGTTGGTGATGACTTCCAATTTAGGTTCGCAGGAAATCTTGAAACTGGGTAGTCAGGATAAGTTCGATGTCATTGAGAGCGCGGTAATCGAAGAGGTCGAGAACTACTTTAGACCTGAGTTCATTAATCGAATAGATGAATTGATCGTTTTTGACACATTGAGTGAGTCTGAAATCGAACAGATCGCGGGCCTTTTCTTATCAGACTTAAACACACGGCTTGCCGAACAAGATTTGTATTTGGAGATCCGCGAAGAGGCGCTAAAAGAGTTGATCAGATGCGGTTATGACCCGGTCTATGGCGCGAGACCATTGAAAAGGACCTTCCAAAAGATGGTGGAAGACCCTCTGGCTAATTTGTTGATTGAAACCGATTTGGAAAGCGGGACCAGATTAACGGCAAGCCTGGAAGATGAGGGTGTTGTTGTTCGATAAAAAATACTGTATAAATATATAGTATTTTTCTTTTGCTTGAATTTACTTATGAAACTGATGACTAAATCTACTGAGCAATTACATCAAACTCTTACGTTGTTTGAAGAGTTGAGGTTATCGAGCTCTGTCGAACATTCTGCGTTAGGAACTATAGCCGCCAAGGATGTTAATAAAACGCATAATAAGATTGATCCCGATATAAAGGCAGCTGAGCTTATCGCCAAGCAACTCCAACGCAAATCAAAAGGTAGAAGTATCACCGTGGAAAGTCGTCGAAAGGGCGATGAAATCTGTGAACACCTAATTTCTGCCCTAAAAAATCAACCCGTTCAAGGCAAATTGGTTTATTAGTCTCTTATTATCTGGAGTTTACGGGCTATAGCAGCGGACCTTCTATTCGCACCTGTCGTATCGCTATTTGCTGCCATTTTTGGTTGTAGTGTTCTACACTGCACGGATGACAATTTCACCGATTATTGATGCGCTCTTAAGTAGGCCGTATCAAGAGTACCAGCTAAAAAAACCGATAGAAATTGATGAATTGCCGACGCCTGCTTTGGTAGTCAATTTACCGACGTTTGAGGCGAACCTCCTGAAGATGGCGAGTTTTACTAGATCAGCGGGTAAGAGTATTCGGCCCCACGCCAAGACGCATAAGTGCCCCATAATCTGTAAAAGACAAATCGATAGTGGTGCGGTAGGCGTATGCGTTGCCAAAGTCAGCGAGGCATTGTGCATGGCCAATGCTGGAGTGGAGTCGATTTTGGTGACCTCTCCAGTCACGACAAAAGTCAAAGCTGAAGTGCTGGATCTCGTCGCATCGCGTGTAAAAAATTTGATCATAGTTGTCGATAGCGCTAAAGGCTTGGAGGTGTTACGAGCAGAGTTAGATTATTCCCGGTCCATCGGTGTGTTGGTCGATATTGATATTGAGATGGGCCGGACTGGCACACGAGAAGTGGATATGTTGCTTAGGATAATTGAAGAGGTCGAGCAAGATGAGCGTTTGGTTTTCAGAGGCTTACAGCATTACGCGGGCCATTTGATGCATATACACAACTTCTATGAAAGAAAAGAAAAGTCTCTTGCGTTATGGGACAAGGTGGTCGATTACCTGGAAGTGCTGGATTCTAAGGAAATTTTCTGTGAAATTGTTACGGGCGGAGGCACGGGTACCTACAATATTGATTGTGAGGTAGACCGGTTAACTGATCTTCAGGTGGGTAGCTATATTTTCATGGATCAGGAATATCGCATTGTAGGCGGTAGGGGTGCCGATTCGTTTGAAGATTTCGATATTTCGCTTACGGTTGCATGTACGGCTATATCTCAGCCTTCGAAAGGCGCGGTTACCGTGGACGGTGGTTATAAGTCATTTGCATCTGAAACAGTGGAGCCTGTTGCCATTGATCTCCCTGGTGCCCGATTTAAGTTTGCTGGTGATGAGCACGGGGTACTGATATTGCAAAAAGGAGAGCAGGAGTTGTCTTTGGGGAGCGTTAAACAATTCGTTACCCCGCATTGTGATCCAACGGTGAACTTACATGACAATTACTGGGTTCAGAAAGAGGACGGATTAATACATTCTGTTTGGCCAGTGAGTGCTCGAGGCTGTTCTTGGTGATCGAGTTTGTACAGGTGGAGATTGGGCTGATTTGTAGTTTGTCTTTTCAAATGTTAAGGGATTGTTGATGTTGGAATCGATCGCTTCCGGTGGCTTGTTAATGATACCCATCATTGTTGCAAGCATAATTGCTTTAGCGATCTGCATAGAGCGCTCATGGTTTCTTCAAAGAGAAAAGGTTGTTCCCCAGGATGCGTTACTTCGATTTCAGGAGCTTCTGCAGAAGAATGGTTACACGGAAGAAGAATTACGGGCATTAGCCGCATCTTCTCTTTTGGGCTGGGTGTATTTTGATGTGTTGAAAAAAGTGAAGCTAGGACGCGAAGAAATGAAAGACGCCATAGAAGTCTCCATTTCGCAAGCGAGCTACATTTTGGAGCGATACCTTACTACTTTGGGAGTGATCGCTTCGGTCTGTCCGCTCCTGGGTCTGCTGGGCACGGTGATAGGAATGATAGACGTTTTCGACACGATCACAGAAACGGGTGCAAAAAGTGCAGTTTCGTTGGCTGGAGGTATATCCATCGCCTTGGTCACGACTGCCTCGGGTTTGATTGTCGCCATCCCTTCTCTGGTAATGCACCGGGTATTTGTTAGACGTGTTGATGAATTTCTATCTGAAATGACACAAAAGTCCACCAAGTTTGTCGACTTTTTTGAGGGTGATCAATGAACTTAATTCCCAATATTTATCGACTATGAAAAAAGTTCGATCAAAACAAGACGTCACATTGGAGCTTGTCCCTCTCATTGATGTTGTATTCTTGCTTTTGATTTTCTTCATGGTGTCCACAACTTTTTTGAAGGAATCTGAGATTAGCCTTTCATTACCCGAAGCTTATGGAGATTTGGTTTCAGAAGACGAGGCAACAGAGATTGAATTGATGGTGGAGCAAAATGGACAATATACAGTCAATGGGATTGTGTTGAAGGATGGTGAGCGTTCGACCATAGTTGAGGCATTACTAGTCAGCAGTAAACCCGGTGATGCTAACCAAAGGATTGTTTTGGCCGCGGATGCTAGGGCGAACTATCAGAGCGTCATCACTGTGCTGGATGCGCTGTCAAGTGTGGGCTTGACTGATGTTTCGATGAAAACGGTAACTCCCTAGAGATTTCGAAATGCTCTAGGTTGAGAGGGTGAATTAATCAATACGACAGAAGATAAATCAGATTGGTTGGTCTATAAACGCTTGCTTGGTTATGTCTTAGCGTATTGGCCGATGATGACATTGTCCATCATCGGATTTTTTTTGGCGGCAGCAGCAGAGGCTGGATTTGCGAAATTATTTGGCGACTTGATCGACCAATGGGATGATCCGGAATATCGCGCGTCTGCGTTGATTCCTTTAATGATGGGAAGTGCGGCATTGGTCAGAGCTGTCGGCTCTATATTGGGCGAATCACTGATTGCTAGGGTTTCTTTCTGGGTGATCTTTAATTTACGGCAAGAGCTGTTTTTGAAACTACTCATATTGCCAAGCGCATACTTTGATACTAATTCTCAAGGGCATATTGTTAATCGGATAACCTTTACCGTAGCTCAATTACGAGAGGCCGGGACCGACGCCTTTAAAGCAATAATTGAAGATGGCCTAAAAGTAATTGTGTTGATGGCCGCATTGCTTTGGTTGAACTGGAAGCTGACGTTGGTGTTTATTGCGTCGGCACCAATCTTGGCTTTGGTTGTGGTATTTGCCAGTAATCGGTTTCGAAGAATTAGCCGCAAGATTCAGAACTCAATGGGTGATGTTACTCATGTACTTTCGGAGTCGGTTAGTGGCTACCGAGAAGTAAAGACATTTGGTGGACAGGAATATGAAGAATCTCGTTTCCTGGAATCCAATAAAATTAATCTACAGCAAAATATAAAGATGACGGATACTCGCGTGCTGAGCGCACAGATTAACTACACAACCATTGCGTTGGCGCTTTGTGCGTTGATTTTTCTTTTCTACCGTCCAGACCTCGTGGGAGAGGTCAGCGCCGGTGACGCAGTAACATTTTTGGCGCTCGCAGGACTCTTGGGGAGGCCCATCAAAAAACTTTCAGAGGTGAATGCTAAGTTGCAACGAGGACTTGCAGCTGCTGAAGACGTATTTGAGCAACTCGATTCTGCAGTTGAAGAAGATACGGGTGGGATTGAGATCGAAAAAACGATTGGCAGGATAGAAATTAAGGACCTGACTTTTGGTTACGACGAAGAATTGGTCCCGGTCTTGAAAAATATTAACCTCACCGTCGAACCGGGTAAGACTCTTGCTTTAGTAGGTCGTTCTGGAAGTGGAAAAACGACCCTGACAAGTCTTATTGCGCGATTTTACGAGGTGAATGACGGCGAGATTTGTCTTGATGGAGTCAACGTGACTGATCTTTCGTTGCGAAGTCTTCGTCGCCAAATCTCCGTAGTGTCTCAGCAACCTACACTGTTCAATGATAACTTACGTAACAATATCGCTTATGGACAACTTAGTGATGCGTCGGATGAAGCGGTTCGGTTGTCGGTTGAGCGAGCAGGTGCAAAAGAATTTGTTGAAGCGCTCCCTGAGGGGCTTGAAACCTTTGTAGGGGATGACGGAGTGTTGTTGTCAGGTGGTCAGAGACAACGCGTGGCAATTGCCCGAGCCTTATTGAAAGATGCTCCTATCTTGATTCTAGATGAGGCTACCTCTGCGCTTGATAATGAATCAGAACGATCAATTCAGTTGGCTCTCGAGGAGTTAACTTCAGAAAGAACGACTATTGTCATTGCCCACCGCTTGTCGACTGTGGAATCTGCGGACCAGATTGTCGTTCTAGATAAGGGAGAGGTGATTGAGAGAGGCAATCACACTGAGCTTCTTCAACAGGGAGGTCTTTACGCAGATTTGTATGCATCTCAGTTTAAAGATGAATCTCAAGAGCAAGTGGAATTAGTTCCATTTGTGACGACAAAGAAAGACGAAACACAAGTTGGTGACTTTTTAGATAGAGCGAGCCTAAGTATAGAAGGCGCATGGTATGCGGGAGATTGGTGGTTACATCTATTGCGACCTTTTTCCTGGATGTATGGGCAATTCATAAGCTGGCGCAAAAAACGAATATTGGCAGACCCTCATCAATCAGCTTGAATGACCGTACCAACGATAGTCGTTGGAAATATTACGGTGGGCGGTACGGGTAAAACCCCGTTGGTCGGTTGGCTGGTTGAAGCCTTGATTACTAGAGGATTTAAACCGGGGATTGTGATGAGGGGCTATGGTGGAAGCGCGTATAAAGATCTAACGCTTATTGAGAAAGGGGCAAGCCCTAAGCTTTACGGCGACGAAGCCGTGATGCTAA
>CAZYHH010000164.1:0-7552 GCA_964647295.1 uncultured Pseudomonadales bacterium | reverse complement strand
CTCCCTCAGAGTCCATATTATAGAACATGCCAACCTCGGCTCCTTCAATATTTTTCTTCGGAATAATATTGATTACACCGGCTACAGCGTCAGAACCATATAACGCCGACGCGCCATCCTTGAGGATGTCGATACGGGCGATGGCAATCTGCGGTATCAAATTGTTCAAGTTGCTATCCGTTACACGCTTACCATCAAGCAGCGATAGGGTAGCTCCACTACCCAAGCCTCGAAAATTCGCGCTAGTTCTGTTTCCCTCTGGGTTGGTCACTGAGTAGTGCGAAGCAAAGACATCCGAACCATAGTTAAAGGTTTGATTGTAAACAATCTCCCCTAAGGCCGGCGTTGCTTCGGCCTGGATATCTACGTCATCCAGGACCTGCAGAGGAGAAGCAGAGTCAAAGTTGTCTCTTTTGATGAGTGAGCCGGTGACAATGATTTCTTCAATCTCACCTTCTTCATCATCCGCCCAGACCGCAAAGGGTAAAAGCAACGAGACGAGTGCAGTCCAAACAACTCCACATAGAGCCGAAGAACCGCTACGATTATTTCGTAGAATACTCATTTTCTCTCCTAAAAAAGTATAAATTGGATATAGATATCCCCCACAACCATTGTCTACACCTAGAGGAGTATGTCAACTGGCGGGCAACATAAGGTTCTTTACGGAATATCAGCCTTTTTATGGTTGAATTCGACGACTCAACTCCATTTTGAATCCAAAATCCGGCGCGGCCTCGCCATTCGGCACGTTTTCCAAGAAAATCAGGTCTAAACGATCTCGATTCGTCAGTTTTATAGTGCCCCCAAAACTCAACACTCCGCCAATCTGATTCAGCGGTTCCAGCTCGATATCCTTATAAGCCCTCGTATTCAAATCCCATTGCAGTTTGAGTGCCAATCTGGGTCTGACGCGATAAGCCAAATGACTACTGATTGCAGCTATTACAGTTTGGTTCTTCAACCCTACGTCATTGTCGCCCAGATAAGCCAGCGATAAACGCCCTCCCTGAGGCATGCCGAACCAGTCATGCCACGTGACAATCACGCGATCAAGGTAGCCCCCGCTATGCTTTAACACGGGCACGTTGATTCCAGCTTCCCAACCAGCTCCCAGACCCCTCAAATAAGTCAAATCCCAAATCTCTGTCTCACCATCTAAAATAATGGTATCGCCGGATTCATTAATATCGCGTTCATAGTTGGAAATGACATTGAAGCCGATCCTGGACTCAGAAGACCTGGCGTCTAACACGCTGGCACCTCTGTGTCGGGGTAGTCCGTATACAGCGACAAAAGGACTTTCGTTAGCGATCGAAAAGGGACCGTCTATCTCGTCCTCGTCGCAATACACAACACCGGGAAGAGCAAGCAGCAGACTCCCCAAAATGCCACCCACAAGAATCTCAGGATATCTAAAAATCAATTGTGACTACGACCAGACAGTTGGAGCGGCCAGTAGGCCTGAATCACTCTGCTGTTTCAATCCGTCAACAGACAGCCAAATCAACCTTAATTGGAAACGACAAAACATTTTTTTAGAACAAAAAACCGATTAATATCCACTTGGGGAGTCTCGGCATCTTGGTTAACGGTTCACAACCTAAGAATAATCATGGGGGATAGAAAAATTAACGGCATCGAATACATCGCTAAAATCCTGAAGCAAGAGGGGGTAGAACTTATGACCTGCTACCCCAGTAACCCAATCATAGAGGCTGTAGCAAAAGAAGGGATACGTCCTGTGGCTTTTCGGCATGAGCGAGGCGCTATAATGGCGGCAGATGGCATCAGTCGTACAAGTGACCGGCAAAAGTTTGGGGTTGTTGCAATACAATCTCAAGCGGGCGCTGAAAATGCGATTGGCGGCATCGCACAAGCGTACGCAGATAACATCCCGATACTAGTTCTACCCGGCGGGGTCTTTTTAAACCAGATCAGCGTAAAACCTAATTTTTCCGCTGTCCAAAACTATCAGCATGTCACCAAGCGCGTGGAGGCTATCTATCGACCGGAGGACGTAGGAGCGGCAACACGCCGAGCGATCCACGCGCTAAAAAATGGTCCGCCAGGACCAGTCGTTCTGGAACTAACAGCAGATGTCTGCGACGCAGAGATACCCGAAGCCTCACAAAACTATAAATCGCCTTCTGCTCTAATGAGCCAGCCTTCGCAGAACGAACTCGATCAAACCGCTGAAGCTCTATTAAGAGCCAAAAACCCTGTCATATGGGCGGGTCAAGGTGTCTTGCATGCTAGAGCAACGGCGGAATTAACCCAATTGGTCGAGCTGACCGGTACACCCGTTTTTTGCACGATGCCCGGTAAATCTGCGATGGATGAGCGACACCCACTCTGTCTCGGCGCAGGCAGTGGCCTGACAACGAAGGCCGCATCCAAATGGCTCAAGGAAGCCGATTTAATATTAGCCTTTGGATCTAGCCTCACTCGAACCTTTTACGGGCAGCCGATTACTCGCGGCAGTGAAGCCACTAGCAGTAAAAGAATCATCATACAAAACACGCTTAATACTGATGATTTTAACAAGGATGAGAAGATTGATATCGGCTTAATAGGCGACACAAGATTAACAATAAGAGCACTAATCGATAGAGTTCAAACGGGCTCTAAAGATGAAGCCAAAATCAACGCAAAGCGCAAACAGGTTGAACAAGAGATCTCCAGGACAAAAGAAGAGTGGTTGGCAGAATGGGCTCCTTTGCTAACTTCTTCCGAAACACCAATAAACACCTACAGGGTGATACACGAAATAAATCAGCACCTAGATAAAGAAAACAGCATCGTCACACATGATGCCGGCGCACCCAGAGACTCAATCGTTCCATTCTACGAGGCGACCGTTCCGCACAGCTATATAGGTTGGGGCAAGACGACTCATTTGGGCTTTGGGATTCCTCTTATGATTGGCGCAAAAATGGCAAACCCAGATAAATTTTGTCTTAACCTAATGGGAGACGGCGCATTCGGTATGTCAGGAACGGATATTGAGACCGCCGCCAGAAGCGGTTTTGCTATTACCACTGTATTACTCAATAACGGAGGGATGGCCACCTACCCCGGCGGTTTTCCAACAGCCAGAGAAAAATATCAGGTGTCTCACATGGCAGGCGACTACGCCATGATCGCAGAAGGAATGGGCGCCAAAGGGATAATAGTCAAAGATCCAAAAGAACTCGGTCCTGCCCTTAAACAAGCCCAGCAGCTGAACCAGGAAGGACAGACCGTACTTATTGATGTCCACTCAAACATGGAATCAAAAAAATCGTATTATAAGTAGCTTATAACTGAAGAACTCGCTAACTGGCTCAAATAAAGGGGGAGACATGCCGCACATAGCCGATCGATTCGTACACGATGCCGATTCTCATACGATGGAAACAAAAGATTGGCTCACCCCCTTTTGCGAAGAAAAGTTCAAAGAACAGATTGCTTCCCTATTTAATCGAAACTTTGATAAGCAGGGAGACAAATATCAAGAAACCATCGATCTTCACGATCAACCTGCTTTCAGAGCCAGGGACGAAGAAGAATTCATGGCCCGCAAAAATTTGTCAGCGATCGGTTCTTTTAGAAAGGAAGACAGATCTCAGGCGATTGATCTCCTGGGCGTTCAAAGCCAGTTGCTTTTTCCAACATCTGCCAACGTCCATCTTGAGTCCCTCGAGCATGGCAACGACCTAGACTTACTCTACGCAATGGCTCGTGCAAGCAATCGTGCACAAATCGATTTTTCTAGTGCAGACGCACGCCTTCTGCCTGTGTGTAATGTGCCCTTAGCTGACATGGATGAAGCGGCAAAAACTGCCAAAGAGGCAATCGAATTAGGTGCCCACGCGCTATTGATTCCTTGGGCTTGTCCCAAAAACCATGCGACCAGCCATGTAGGTCTAGACCCCCTTTGGGCGATAGCCCAGGAAGCTTCGTTACCCATTATTTTCCACGTGGGTGCTGCGGACTTTGTACTGCCAAAGGCTCACGCACTTAACGGTATGGGCCCCATACCCGATTTTCACGGGGGCGAAGAAAACTTCCGCTCGATATCCTATATGGCCATTCCGTCGGGACCTCAACAAGCACTCTCGATGCTAATACTCGACGGCGTACTAGAACGTTTCCCCAGGCTAAAGGTGGGGATAATCGAGCTTGGAGCCATATGGCTACCCAGCTACCTTCGACAACTTGAAGCTGCGATGGAGGCCTTTGGACGACACGAAGAGCGCCTCCAAAAACTCTCGCTGAAACCTAGCGAATACGTCAGCCGACAGGTCAGGGTTACACCCTACCCTACCGAGCCAGCAGGCTGGATCATCGAACAATCTGGGCCTGACATCTGCATGTTTTCTAGCGACTACCCGCATGTAGAAGGTGGGAGAAACCCCTACGGGCGTTTCCAGAATACAACTCAGAATCTGAACGAAGACACCCTAAACCAATTCTACAGAACAAACTTTGAAGACCTAATGGGCATTGGATAAAACGGTCAAATCGCTTACTTTAGTACAAAGTGTTTAAGCAATGATGAGTGGATGGTGGGGATGTCATCAGACAGACAAAATTCAACGGTATCTAGGGAGCAAATCAATGAGTAACCACGATGAAAGCTTAGGACCCGAAGGGTATCAGGTCGAGCCCGTGGAAAAGTGGATCGCAGAAAATATAGAAAATCTGTCACCGCCTTTTAAATGGACCCGCCTCGAAGGGGGCCACTCGAATCTAACCTACCAATTAGAAGATACGAATGGAAAAAACGCGGTCATAAGAAGACCACCTCAGGGTGAACTATTACCCAAGGCCCATGACATGAGCCGAGAGTGGGCACTAATCTCCGCTTTGTCGAAAACCGATGTGCCAGTCCCGGCTGCTTACGGGTTCTGTGAATCACCCGATGTAACGGGTGCCTGGTTCTATGTGATGGGTTTGATAAACGGACACCCACTCTACAGTTCCGAGGACACTGAAAGATATATCCCCGAAGACAAACGCAAGGTGATGTCGGGTTCATTTATCGATGTTTTGGCAGACCTTCATGCGGTGGATCCCGATGAAGTCGGGCTGGGAGACCTGGGCAAAAAGGACAACTATATTGGGCGACAACTCAAAACATGGTATCGATCCTGGACCGCCTCCATCAAACCGGCTGACTTTGACGATGTCAGAGCCCATGAACTGCAGCAATTTTTTCTCGAACACATGCCTGACCAAGGCCCGGCCAGAGTCGTTCATGGTGATTACGGGGTTCACAATTGTTTGGTGGGTCCAGATTGCAAAATAGCCGCGGTGGTAGACTGGGAAATATCGACCCTGGGCGATCCGCTAGCCGATCTCGCTTACGCGCTGAATGTATGGCCAGATCCTAAGGATCCAGAACCCCCCGCTCCCGAATCTGCCACGTCCCCAAGTGGTTTCCATACCAGGACAGAGCTTGCTCAACGCTATCAAGAAAGGACTCAAAGAGATCTTTCTAAGCTCGACTACTATATCGGTTTCAACCGATGGAAAAGTGCCTGCATTGTTCACGGGGTCTACGCGAGATACTGCGAAGGAAAGAAAAGCACGGAAGGCATCGATTTGGAAGAAATGCGTGAACGCATAACCCGTTCCATTGACCTATCCGAAAGGGCCGTCAATCGACTCACACAAAATTAACGACTAATCGATTTGTTCCATGAAATTTGGTGTTTTACAGTTTTTTAGTTGGCCAGCTCGTCGAGTCCCACTGCAAACGGTTTATAAAAGGGCAGTCGATCGAGTAAAAATCATGGATCAAGGCGGCTACGATACCGTCTGGCTTGCTGAACATCACTTTTCGACTTATAGCGTTTGCCCTTCGATTCACATAATGGGTATGCACCTAGCCAACCTCACCCACAATATTCGGATCGGGACGGGCGTATCTCTTGCCGCTTTTTACCATCCACTCAGACTCGCTGAAGAACTGGCGCTGGTCGACAACCTATCGGAGGGTCGCCTAAACGTGGGATTTGGCCGTGGCTTCGATCAGACCGAAATGGACGCCTTTGGAGTGAGCGCGGACACTTCCTACGAACGATTTCATGAAAACATCGAGATTGTTCTTGGTGCATGGAAAAACGATCGCCTGACCTTTGAAGGTAAGTACCACTCCTTCAAGGATATCGAGGTTCTACCCAAACCCCTTCAATCACCGCTTCCAACCTGGATCGGTGCCTCCTCTCCTGAGGCCATAAGATGGGCTGCGCAAAAGGGCTTTGCCATCTTGATGGACCCTCATTCATCCCACACCGAAATCGGGGAGAAGTATGCAGCCTATCGCCATATCCTAAGAGAACACCAACACGAACACGCTCTAAGCACGCCTGTCGCGCGATTAATCGCAATCGCAAAAACCGATAAAGAGGCCAAAGAAATTGCCCGTAAGGGTGCAGAGTGGACAGTGGGAAGCTATGCGGGGCCAAAAAAAGGAGGCCCTCCAACCACGTCATCTCCAGAAGAGATGGTCGAACGCTATGTAAACGAAATCATTATTCACGGCAGCCCCTCTAAGGTCATCGACAAATTGAACGAACTAAACGAAACCATTTCGTTGGATTACCTGCTCGCCTCAATACTGAGCCACGAAAGCTTTATTCGGTTGACCGATGAAGTAATTCCTGAAATCAGTTAATAGGATCCGCGGTTAGCTCAATAGGAATTTTTTGGTTGTCCTAAATTCACTTAGATAGTAACGTCCCTCGTCCATCGTTTTTTTAGATGCCCATGACACAAACAGTCGCAGAAAAGAATCCCACTTACTGGTTCTACGGATCGGCCTCAGTGGCCTTTGGGATCAAGAACAATGCGTTCAGCTATCTCCTTCTTATTTACTCAACTCAGGTTTTAGGAATTCCTGGTTATCTCGCTGCTGCAGCTTTGTTCATTGCAATGATTTGGGATGCCGTATCGGACTTGTTCTTGGGTCATTGGTCAGACAAAACAAATTCACGTCTTGGCAGACGTCACCCTTTTATATACGTGGGCATGATACTACTGCCCTTGACCTTTTATGCCCTGTTTAATCCAGTGATCGAACTCACAGCAGACAATCGTTGGTACTATCTGCTAGCAGCCGCAATCTTAATCAGAACCGCAGTTACACTTGTAGAAGTTCCCTCGGTCGCATTGCTGCCCGACCTGGTGAAGGACTACGATGAACGCAACAAATGGCTGACGTTACGCCACGCTTTTGGTTGGTATGGAGGCAATGGAATCCACGTCATTAACATGGGAATGTGGGTTGGACTTTATGGTGTTGCCGTACAAGCTGGCTATGCAATCTACGGATTGGTCGGTGCCCTAATAATAGCAGGGAGCACACTCGTTTCGTCACTTGGGACCCAAAAAGTCGCTTCAGCATTACCCCCTCCCTCAGAAAAATTCAGGTTTTCCGAAATTTGGCACGAGATCAAACAAATCGCCCAATCACTAAAAAACAAGAACTTCTTGTGGTTATTCGTCTACTCGCTCGTGGTGGGCGGTGCAGCAGGAATGTCTACAGCGCTCTACCTATATAACG
>CAZYHH010000163.1:0-7592 GCA_964647295.1 uncultured Pseudomonadales bacterium | reverse complement strand
AAAGATTTATTTTGCCAGAGGACTGCACGATTGAATGCAAATTCACGATAAATAATGTCATTAATATGTTTGCCGATAAAAGTTTTTCGGCCACGATTAATAATGTAAATTGCTTTCATGTAACCTCCTCATTTAAAGTTATGCCAGTTTCCCAGCAGATTGTTAATCTAAACACTATGACTGTTCAAGGGGGATGCTGGAGTACCTCCAACATCCTTTCCTTGCGTTACAGCTTGATCTGACGATGCAAAAAATCGCCAAATCGCCGTTTTTTAGTTAATTGCCTGATCAATCACATTTTGCTTATCAATCAAGCGGTTTGAGATTGTTGCGTCCAGACTTCCATCCAACACAACGTGATGCACTAGTATGTTACTGGCTGATTCATCAGCACCCAGTCGAGCAACTCGCCTTTCGGCTTGGCTCATTATACTTGGTCTCCAATCCAATTCTGAAAAGACAACCGAAGTACAGAATCCAGCTTTCTCAGTTCCTGTCAGCGTAATGCCAACTCCGCCAGCCTCCAAGTTTAAAACAATTGCCTTAACTGTTTCATTGTCTTGAAAAGCGTCAACTGATGTTTGCCTTGCGACCTCTGAGTCTGATCCTGTGAATCTGACAGGATTAAATTCCTTCAATCCTCCCAGTAAAGCTGTAACAACATCTTTATGCCAAGCAAAAAGAACAATCTTACCACGACTCTCTATAACATTTCTACAATGTTCGATAACGTGATCTTTCTTGGCTAAACCTACTAGCTTTCTGTACTTAGCCAGTTCAGCGAAGGAAGCCCCCTGCCGATCTCTCAGCGTTCTGACAATCGAATCCATATCACTGTCAGTGTTGCGTCTTGCCTCCTCCAGTTCTTTTATTATTTGCTCGTAATTATTGTATGCTTCCCATTCGGCTCTGATCAGATCAGCATCTCCATTGTCCGGTAAAATAATTGCCTGACGTTGAATTGCTGGTAACTGGTCGAGTACGTCATTTGTACGTCTGCGGATCATAATTGAAGACCGAAGCTATTCCTGAAGTTCATCCAGGTTTGTTGCTCCACTGGTATCCCAACCATATCTTCCTTTAAATGCTCCACAATACTTTCTGACATACCTCTGCCAATTTTCTCCCAGACCTGTAGGGTCACACTCTTTTAGTATCGGCCATAACTCAACTGGCCTGTTAACCAATGGTGTCCCTGTTAGAAATAATTTACATCCTTCGATTGACTCAAGACGCTTGTCCAATCTGAATTCATTTCTATTACCAAAGTTAACCCTGCCACCCAAAATTGCCGAAGTTCTTTTGGCCTTTGGATTCTTTAAATAATGAGCTTCATCACAGATGATTAAATCCCAGCCATATTTATCTGCGATCTGATCAATCCATGGGCGATGGTGTACTACTAAATCATAGTTGATTATCACCACGTTCTCTGTAGGTAGGTAATCTAATAATTTAGTTCCCTTAATCTTAATAGTTGAAAGGTTTCTACACCACTTCCTTACCTCACGCTCCCACACTATTTTCATTCCGGCTGTACATATAACCAGAAAGCGTGGTTGCTCACCATTATTTTTATACAGAGATAATTGTGAGAATAAGCCAGCACTCATAACTGTCTTGCCTGTACCCATTTCGTCTGAACACAGTAATGATTTTCTACCGAACTTAGGTAGGGTTTGCTGGTGATACCATTCAAAGAAAGCCAACTGATAAGGTTTGAACTCCAATCCCTCTGGAGCTACCCAGTCTGCACATGGTCTTGTAGGGACTTTCGCTGATGACATTCTGAGAGCGTCCTGTCCCCAGCTTTTGGATATATTTTCAAATATTCTTATATCCTTAATGGCTTTCTCATTATTTATATTCTCTGCCAGAGCCATTGCAACTTTAGGATCGGTAGTAGTCCACTCCTTTTCATCGGCTCTCCATTTCCACCCAAAACTTTTAACTAATTCCTTAGTCTCGAAGTTGTAATGGAAATTGGCTCGCCAGATGCCATCGTGTTCTACAATATCAATTTTATTCATAATCCTCCTTTTCAATTTGTGCAAACTGTTCCCATAGAGCAAAGTTATCTTCTATGGCTTCCGTTATTGCTTGGACTAAAGTATCGGCAGAATTTACTCTGCTGTCATTCTGAAAGTGATCTTCAATATTAACGACCCATTCTCCACGAGATTTTTTCATTTGGACATCTAAATTCCAATGGATATCGCCTAATTCTTTTCCTCGTTTGGTTGACAATTCAATCTTGCCTTCAAAACGTGCTTTTATATTACTCATTTGCCTCCATATCTTTTTTTGTTAATTTCATCAAGATGTCTTGCACAATCCATGATCATGTCGGTATAGACCTCCATAGCACCATCGTAGTCTGTGCAGTCTTTCCTGTAGGATTTCTCAAATTGCTTTGCGTCCTTAATCCACCGCAATGCACCCGAAACAGTTGCAACCCATGTTGGGGCATATTTATAATCATCATATGTCATATCTTCTCCTCATTAGTTACAGTAGGCGTTATTGCCTTCTATACTATAGTGTTACTATTTTACCTTTTTTTATTCGCCTGTAATCCCTTGGAAATGCTAGGGTTACAGAGGGTATGTTATTTTATTGTTTATATTCAGTATGTTAGTGGCGAAATTCGTGTGCGGTCGTAAAATTCGTGTGCGGTCGTTGCGGTTTCTATCATTATTTTTTTAAATAAATAAAAAATGCACGTCTAATTATATAGAAGGAAAATTTATTTCTTCTTTTTATAATTTTCTCAGGAGGATTTTAATATGAAATGCTTGAATGATTTTGAAATATCTTCTTTCATTGATGGCGCTTGCCAAGATGTCAACAGAACTGTAGAACACTTGAACAGATGTTCTTACTGTTTTGAGCTTACAATTTTAACGATGGAATTTATTTCAGACAATCAAAAATTATGCAGGGAAATTGATAAAGCTTACGGGAATGCCTTCGGTTAATCTATCATGCTGATGGCTTAAAAATTTGAATTTTTGCAAGCAAAAATTTTGAAAGGTAATTTTTTGCGAGCAAAAAATTGGCATTATATATAATGGAATAAATTCCATTATAGAAAAAGGAAAGGTTAATTTTGCAAGCAAAATTAGGCATAATATAGTATAGATGGCAAAACAGGATGAGTACGATTACAAGTAATCTATCATCCTGGCCATCTATCATCGAAATCGCCAAAAAAAAAAGCCGTAACGAAATTAATCGCTACGGCTTAATTTTGCTCCTAAGATTTGCTGGTACTGGCAGGAGTCAAACATCTGCTCTGATCAAAGCAGATCAATACTCCCATTCCCACTCAGGTCTTAACCATGCAATTGCACTTTGCATGATCGGCAATATGAAAGGCTGGTTACATAGTTTTCACTATATGATTCCGTTAGAATCTCCCTCCCTTGCATTTCTTCCTTTTGCGCCTCACCAGCCTAATATTATTTGATTATGTTATAAATCAGGATCAGCACAAACACAATGATTACAATAATTCCGTACTGAACATCGCGTTCTTTCATATCCTGTTTAATCCTTTGCTTGGTTTCCCATTTCATCCGCAACCCTCACATTTTAAAAAGTGAGCGTGAGCAGTGAAAGCCTCCCGCATTTGATTATGACGCCTTCGAGCCATGCGATCATAAAGCGTAGCCCTTCGGCTTTGTTTTTTGAATGGTCTCTTGTATTGCATACATCCTCATTTATTAGAGAGTTATTAGTTTACGATCACTGGCTCTTTAATTTCAAGCAACTGATCAAATCCAGTGAAGTTATCCATCAGCCAATGTGCGTTCCTTGTTTCCTTGGATTGCTGTTGAAGCTGTGAACCTTTGGTCTCTTCAGTGAGACAGTTAAAAAATGAAAAAGCATTTCGCTTTTTCCAGTTGGGATTTTCATCCCAGTGAGACAATACCTTTGCAACTCGCTGACTTGAAATAACAGATTGTCCTTTCATCGATGAATCAGCACGTCCAAGGTCAAGCGCCTTACAAACTAAATCATGCGCCTGTTTATCTGAAACAGATTTTTCAGAATACAAATCATATCGGCCTTCAATTAATCTCATGTCCTTTGTCAACTTGTGCAAAGAATCGTCAATTAATTCCGGCAAGTCATTTGTGATTTGCGTTGTATGTTTTCGCGATAGTGTTATATCTCCCGAAAATGCGAGATTGTCACACACAAAACAAAAAGTTGAGAATGCGACGCCAGCGGAAAAAACTTGCTGAGTTGAAGAGCGTAAACCAATCTGCTTTTTCATCTGGTATTTTTCCATCAGCCCGTCAGAGTAATCTGTTTCAATGTCGAGCAGACCAAAAAATCTTGACCCCTCATGTGAGAGACCAAAATCCTCGCCTGTGATTTGAATGTTGCCCAGTCTCTTGACAGACTGTTCAACTGATTCAACAAAATCAATATAAGGAACAGGCTTATGCCTTGCACCCATAGATTTGAAATTACTTTTTGGCAAGCTTGCAATGTCTTGCCTTGTTGCTGGCTTTGCGCCACAGTGTAGCATTAAACTCATATAACCTTTTTTATGAGAGTTAAAAAAATACCTTCCCCGGAATTGGGAGAGGCTGGAAAAAAATTTCCATAACAGCGCTTACGCCAGCCATCAAGTAAGACTGGTTAAAATTGTAAGCGCTGAAAAAGAAATTCTTACAAACCAAAATCATCGTCACCTAAGCGAACAGCCAAAGAGCCATAGTCAAACATCATGTCTTCAATTTCAGCTTGAGTTGGCACTCTGGTTTTTTCATCCTTCGCTTTGCGCTTACGATCATATTTAGTTTTTACTTTGTGGATTTGAACACCACGATTTTTTATACCTTTACCCATAAGCAAATTTTAATGATAGGTTAAATTATTCAGCCCAGCAATCACAATCCTCTGAGCATTGTTCCATCATGCTTAATCTTTCCAGAACATCTTTTGCCGTTGGTTCATGGATTGCGTGGACTGTATCGTAATGAATTCCCTTAGTGTAAATCCAATAAGACCACTCTCCTAAAATTGGATCTGGATCAGTGTCTTCCATGTGAATGCTTATCACTCTTGGATCATCTTTAAGGAATAAAAGAGATTTTGCAATTTTATTATTATGTGCCATAAGCCCTCATTATTTAGGTTGAACTTCAATTACTCGCCAGTCAATTGCTAATGTCCAGCGCTGAAATAAATCCTTCGCGTACTCTTCTGCTTCCGCTTCGGTTTTAAATTCTAAACCATTGCTGTACCACTTGGGATCATTTGCAACTTGAACTTCTGCTTTATACATAAGCCCTCATTATATAGGTTAAACTTCAAAGATTACATTTTTATAAATTGCCTTTGCATTCTTAGGAATGCCCCAAAGTGCATCATCGTACTCTGGGTTTTCCTTCGTAATACTTTCCCTTATGCGGTTAAGCAAATGACAGGCAAAACTTTTATTATATCCTTGTGATTCACAGGACTGATATTTTAAACAATCACACATTTTTAAAAGCTGTGAGATGCTTAATGTTTTAAGAGGATCAATAATTTTTTTAATTGAATTCTCAAAAATTACTTCGGGTATTTCATCACCATAACGGCTGTTTAAAGATTTTAAATTTTCTTTCTTTAAAATTTCAGCCATCCAATTACAAACAAATAATATATGATTTGAAACCAGTTTATCTGTGGGTAATTCCAGCACTACGCTTGCTGGGTCATCTGGATTTAATGGATTATTCGTTACACTTTCCTGTCCTGCTGGGACGTAATCAATTCCGTCCTTCCATTCATATTTTGACCAATCCAAATATGCTGGGTCAACTCTTATACCGCCTTTGCGGAATTCTCTAGTGCTACAAGCAAAAGAAGCTAACGCAAAAAATAATTCATCATCACATAAATATGCAGACATGTTTACCTCATTATGTAGGTTAAAAAAATATGAGCTGAATGCTCAGTGAAAAAATTGTAATTTAAAGCGCCCCATGTTACATCATGTTCCCATATGCAACACCGCTTGCGGTACAGGCCGTCAGACAATTATGTCAATTCCCATTTGGGAATTCCCTATCGTATAGGGCGCTAAAGATTACAACTTTATTTGCAGTGATCTGGAATAATATCCTTATTATCAACCAGCCATTCAAAAGGAGTTTTTCCTTCGGTGATGGCTTCAACCATATCCCTGCCAGCAAGTGGCCAAAAAATCCACATGGGTGGAACTAAATCCATGCGATTTAAAAAAGCAAACACCGCCCCTGCACCAGCGATAAAGTCAGCCTCGTTTTCCAGCACTCCGTGCTGTTTGCGGTTGACCAGCAAATGTTCAATAAATTGCTTATACTTTTTCTCTTTACCTGTAATTCTCATAAGCCCTCTTATGATAGATTAGGAAATAATGCAATGAAAATACTTGCACTTATTGAAACAGTGCAAGTGCCAAGTAATAAAATTTTAAACCATAACGGGTTCCTCACCGGATGGTTCCACTCGTCAACTGCCAGCTTCCATTCATGGGAAAGCCAGTTTTTAAATTTGTTTTTCATATATCCTTTTTTGGTTTTAAGATTACATCAATTATGTGGCGGATAACATCAAAATCTGATATTGTCCCCACGTCACAGGTTGCAATAAAATTTTCATATTCATCAATGAAGCCCTGATCCCATGCAGTCAATAATTTTGAAATTTCCTGAACCTTGGGAACGCTTCGGAATGCAACATCACGCTGACATAAAGCCAGCACTAAAGCTGGTTTTAAATCTTCAGATGATAATGCTTCCGCTTCTGCTTTGTTCTTTTCAAACAAAGGCTGTTTGCCAAGCGCTTCGTCTCGCTGTCTTTTACATTCAGCAAGTTGACTCTTCAGCTTTCTGACTTCAGTAGATTTGCCAGTGATAAAAGACTGAACATTTTCCTTATACTTTTTTAACTCGTCTCGCTCGTCAGCAATCTCTGTACAGAGTTGCATAACCTTTGCGACGCCTTCGTGAATTCCGCTTGTTTGATTAGCGATTAATTTTGCTTTGCTATAATTACTCATAATACCTTTTTTAATTAGAGTTTAAAAAATTAAACCCAGCATTCAAGATACTTGATTTGCTTTGATCTTCAATGCTGAGTTTTTAATTTACTTCTGCTTTTCAATTCGCTGGGCTTCCAGTAATTGATTGCAGATGTCTTCCGGTGAACCATATTTAATATAAAGTTCAGTGGAAGCCATTCTTGCCCTTCGACCCATTCGAGCAATTGCGCTCCTTAATGGTGCAGGAATATTTTTTTCAGTGAAAGTTACTTTCATAAGTCAAAACTCATTTGAGTTAATGGGGGATAAATAGAATGCTGATTACATCACCGATTGATATAATCGCTAAGAGGCTGTCCCCCTCGCCTCTACTCTATACTGGCATTATTTTACCTTTTCTCAGCCCCCTGTAAGCCCAGTAATACCAAGGGTTTACAAGGGTGTGCAGGGAAATATAGAATTTATCCTATGATTTCAACAACTTAATGGCGAAAAAATGGCAGAAAAGCTGAAACCCCAACAGATGCACTTCTGCGTCTTATATGCTAAAGGTAATCAGTCAGCA
>CAZYHH010000162.1:0-7607 GCA_964647295.1 uncultured Pseudomonadales bacterium | reverse complement strand
CCGAGATCACCACAAAAACCACATTGTTCGCCTGGTATGTCTCCACCGGTTCGATCGTAAAACCGGGTGCATAAAATTTGATCTTTTCAAACACGTTCGTAATGACTGCATCGATACCAACAAAGGTTCCGCTAACAGGCAGGGAGCTTTGAGCTTCCCAAACGATGTCGTTACTGCTGAGTTGTCTCAGCCTATCAACATCCCCTTCCGCAAATGCTTTGTAAAAATCAGCCACTAAAGTCGCAACAGCGGAGCCCGGCAATTCATCTTGCGGCCAGACAGAAAAAGAAATGACTAGCAGGCAGAGCACTACTAATATTCGATTTATCAACATCTGATCTTCAACCGGTCCCACTTAACGATATTGAGACAGACTTCCTACTATTCAATGCTATTAAAAGGAAAAGGTTTTTCATCATTAGCAAAGCTTAGATACTCGACACAGTCTTTAAAGAACTCAACCAGCCATTCAAAAGCAGTCTCCAATTGGTTTGGACTATCCCAGGAAACTAAAAACAACACCAACCTGACTCCCGCTAACAGCAAAATAAGCTGAACAGCAAGGTACAAGAAAAATCCGTACAAAATAGTAAACAGCACCCTCTCCCACTTGTTAGGGTTTTGACCAACTAACGATCCATCATGGATCTCGCTCATCTCTCTCTCCTTGGTTCAATTTACTTAATGACAACTTTCAAAATCTAAGGTCCTATAATGCTAAAATAACCCAAAGACCAATCAAGATTATAGGCAATGCCAATCCGCATTTGCACTATTATGCGTCTAATTACCACTTGGTAAAACCTACCCGACGACAACAAAACCCCTCACATGACTAGTTTATATAAAGAATTACTGATCATTTCTAAATTGGGCCTCCCGGTCATCCTGATTTATTTAACCGATGTCGGTATGGCCATGATCGCAACCATTACCAGTGGTCAATACTCGGCCGTAGATCAGGCAGCGGTGGGCCTGAGCAACACCCTATATTTAACGGCTTTGACTTTTTTTCTGATGGCTCTGAGCGCGGTCGTTCCGATCACCTCTCAGTTAGATGGGGCCTGTCGAAAAAAAGAGATCGGCATCGTGGGAAGGCAGGGAATCTTAATCGCCTTGTGTTTTTCTGCCATCGTGATGGTCCTGGTTTTAGCATGCAGGTCCTTAATCACCTACCTAGAATTTGATCCAACCATTGCGCCGATCGCTCAGGACTACCTCTGGGTGATTGCATGGGTAGTACCATTGGATTTACTCGCAGCTCTGATCGTTTTTCTATCGACCGGACTCGGCAAGACGATCTGGCCAAGCGTGATCGCGTTCTCAAGCCTTCCGGTTAACGCGTTATTCACGTGGATATTTGTCTTTGGCAAGTTTGGTATGCCTGAAATGGGCGGTGCGGGGTGCGCCGTTGCGATAGTCGCGGCTATCTCTTTTAGATTTTTATGCAATCTCTCACTACTTTACTTAGATTACTTCAAAGAAATCCAACTGTTTGTTTACAACAAGTGGATCAACCGAGAATACTTCCAGGAAATCATCAAGGTCGGCTTACCAATCGGCGGGCAGGGTATCGTGATGTTTGGATTTTTGAGTTTAGCCTCCATCCTAATCGCCTATGAGGGCGTGGCCGCACTTGCAGCCCATAACGTAGGCGCAAACATCATCATGGCGAGCTTCTTGTTTATTCACGGGCTGAGTGTTGGGACGGTTATACGAACGGGGAATCTCGTTGGCGAAAACCAACATGCACGGTTATCCGATGTCGGTGTGGCGGCAATCGTCGGCTCTTTGGTCGCCCTCTTACTGGTCGCGCTAGTGTTCACGGTCGCTCGACAGGAAATTGCAGCTCTTTACTCGAACGACACCCATGTTTTACTGATCTTAAATAACTTATTGTTGCTCGCGTTGCTCATTAAACTCGGCGAGGACCCAGGAGTTGCAATTGCGGCCCTGCTTGAAGGGTGCAAAGACACAAAAATGATTTTTTACTGCAGGTTAGCTGGTGTATGGGGAGTTGCCTTTCCCATAGCCTATGCACTCCTGTCAACCCAGGGTATATACGGCTTCTGGATAGGCATCGCGGTCGGTCAATTAGTCGCAACGGTATTGCTTTACCTCCGAATGAGATGGGTACTGAGAAACCCGGAATACGTCTACCGCCTAAGGGATGAAGTCGTCACTTGACCAATCGATTAAACCAGCTGCATTTCAGGATTGTAATTCATCTGGGTACTTGGTTTCCAATTCATCCGCACTCTCCGACCGACCTGTCTCTCGCAGACGAAGTAGATAGTCCTTGAGCTGCCCGCGAACATGATAGGGCCCTCCTTCCTCAATCACATTCAACAAGGGGTCTTTGCCTCTCGCTGGGTCGACCATCATCTGCTGATACCAATCGTTAAGCCTCGAAAGACCTTCTTTTACAACATTTCCCCTCTGGGCTACCAAGTTATCGATTTCATGGGGATCATTGACTAGATCAAAAAGCATTAAGTCATCATAGAGGTGGTATCCATCGTGCATCGTCTGGATGAGGATATGGTTATCCCAACGGACCGCTCTTTGACAGGTCCAGGCCCCCTGAGACAACACGAGATAATCCCTTCCTTCATCACTACCCTCGTTAAGAGATTCAGCAAAACTCTGCCCATCCCATGTTTTGGGAACAGACACGCCCAACAATTCTACGAGAGTAGCACTCACATCAATTTGATAATGCAGCGCTTCATATTTGCGACCATTCAAATGATCCGCACCAGGCCACTTTATGACCATTGGAACCCGTGTTGTCGCCTGATCAGCTGTCTGATGATCTCCGTAAACATTCAATTCACCCAGCGTTTCTCCATGATCAGAAGACAGCATAATCGCGGTATCGTCGATCACACCTAACTGCTCTAAATCATTTAACAATCGACCAAAGTATTCATCTGCCACAAGCACGCCCGTATCGTAACCATCAAACATTTTCCTAACTCCCTTCATGTCAGGGATCTGCTGCGGTTGTCTGGGAAAGGCCTCCAACATCATCGGCTTCGGAGCGAATCCATTGCATTCCTGAGCAGAATGCGGGCCGACTTGCTGCCAATGTTTCGCTCGGATCTCCTCTGTCAACCACTCAGGTAAAGGCTCTCCAGAAAAAGGCTCACCATAACTTTCGGCTGCTCGATAGGGCGTATGTGGGTCCCAAAGGTGAACGTGCAAAAACCAGTTATCCTCCTGACCATTACGTTTTAACCAAGACTGAGCCAGTTCGTAGACCTGGTCGGCTGTTTCTAGTCCAAAAGAGCCTGGCACTCTCTGCGCTTCATCAAACCCGGCGTACCAATGAAACGCTGAGTGCCGCTGAGCGAAGCTGGAAATAGTGCAGGTCTTGAGTCCCGCTCGTTTCAATCTAGTCGGAAAACTATTGAGTTGCATCTCGGACCAAAATTCTCTCTTTGGCCCGCCGATTACTGGATCGGCATCGGTTCCGCCATGATTCACTACTCCATTATGGATACCAAATCGGCCGGTCAACAAGGCCGATCGGCTTGGCAAGCAGGGCGTATCTGAAGCGTGGACGTTATTGAACTGCATCGCCGATTCTGCAAAAGCGTCGATGTTAGGAGAGGTGTCGCGGTGATATCCATAGCAACCGAGATGATCGGCCCTGAGCGTATCAATATCCACGTAGAGTATGCGCAAGAAAATCCCTTGTTTCGTTTAATTCAAAGACTAACTTAACAAAAAAAACACAATGAATTCGTATTTGTCTCTCACAAAATCTAGTCGTAAACTCAATTTCTTAAACAACTGGGGAGAGTTGTATTGTCCATCAACATAAACCCACTAGAAGGTCTGACTCTAGGCGCGACCATCACTGATGTTCGTTTACCAGAACTAGACGAAGATACTTGGAACGAGATTCACAGGGCCTTTCTTGAATACTCGGTTCTGATCTTTCCAAACCAACATCTGACAGAAAAAGAACAAGGTGATTTCGCCGTCAGATTTGGTGAAACGGAAAAGCTTTTCCCGGAACAACAGGGTTCAACAATACCAATCTCAAACCAAAAGCCCGACGGATCGCTTGTCCAACCAGAAGATCAAGGGTACAAGCTACTACGAGGCAATGAAGGTTGGCATACAGACAGCACCTACATGCCCTTAGCGTCTAAGGCAGCGATGCTTTTAGCAATTGAAGTACCAGAAGCCGGCGGAGAAACAGAGTTCGCTGACATGCGCGCAGCCTGGGATGATTTAGATTCTCACAAACAAGCCGAACTCGAAACGTTATCCGCCTATCACTCACTCTACTACTCCCAAGAAAGAGCAGGATTTAAACATACAACGGACAATATCTATGGATTGCACGACAAAGGCGCGCCCCTGCGACCAGTGATCAAGACACATCCAGAAACCGGCAGAAAATCAATTTACACCGGCAGACATGCTTATGGGATTCCCGGAATGACAGAAGAGAATTCCAAGAAATTTCTCGAAAACCTAATGCAGGATGCATGTCAAACACCTAGAACTTATAAACATAAGTGGACCGTCGGCGATCTCGTGGTTTGGGACAATCGGTGTGTCATGCATCGCGCTAGACCCTACGATGAATCACAACCACGCGTTCTTAGAGGCGCCAGAATATCAGGGGAACCGGAAAGCGAGTTGGCCGAAACGTTCATCGATCAACGAGCAGATAAATTTCTTCCCTCTTCTTCAAACATCTCTTCGATGAGCTAAGACCGAAGTAGACCAGGCAAATGCACACTTAGTAAGGAACAAATAATGACCGCGATGACACAAACTGAAAAAGAATCTTACCTAGCAGACTTGCATGTTGGCGTTTTGGCTATCAACGAACCGGGATCTGGCCCGCTCACCGTGCCGATATGGTACGACTATAAACCAGGCGGTAACCTCTGGATGATCACGGGCACCAACTCGAGAAAAGGGAAGCTATTAAACATGGGAGACAGGGTGAGTCTTGCCGCTCAAAGCGAGGCCGCTCCTTATAAGTACGTGAGCGTGGAAGGCCCCATCGTTGAAATCAAAAATTCCTCTAACGAGGAACTTCAATCTATGGCGATCCGATACCTAGGCGAAGAACAAGGCAAGCTCTATGCCGACGCGAATTCATCGGTGTCCGAAGGTCTGTCTGTTATCGTGTCGGTAAAACCGGAACGCTGGCTAGCTGTAGATTACTCAAAACGCTAGCCATCATCATCTAGTAGAGATCACTGAACAAACACGCTTTAGCGATAGCCACCGAAAAAGGACGCCATCGCGGTTTTGGCGTTCATCTACAATCAGTCCATTACCCTGACAAGTAAATCGTCGGAATGATCTTTAATGTCCAGCTTGGCGTCAGCAAGCTCCTTCGCCAGGATCTCATTTATCGCCGCATCTTTTTTACCAAAGTCGGAAAAGTCTTTGAATCCGCAAGAAATATAGTGTGCCATCTCAGGACCCCAAGCGTGGAAATACAAATTACACCCTTCAAAAGCTCGGTTAAACGCATCGAACAAAAGATCCGCTCGTTCCTGTCGCTCATTTACAGTCAAATAAGGACCAAATCGCCACGTCATCGACACGATGTTGTCTGGTGCAGCCTTTATGTTTCGTTTTTGGACCTGCAACAAGTTATCGGTATGAGACCCGTAATTTTGAATGCTTGCCATCGGCGAATTAGCCTGTGATTTTTTTTGTATCGCATCAAACTGCTCATAGTCACTAAAAAAACAATATCCGTAAAAGGCTCGTTTACCCCCATACTGATGACGATACAGGCCGCAATTATTGAAACCATCTGCCTCTTGTTGCTTCTGCAATTCCACTAATTCCTTTTCAAGATCGGCAGGATTTTGCCCATACGCGATCTCATAGCTCGACATCAGCACATAATTATCAGATGCTCCCTCGCCCTCTTCGTGATGAGCGGCTAAAGAAATACCAGAAAACAATAGCGCTAACAGGAATCCTCCGACACTCAATAAACGATTATTCATACTTTTCCCCCGGATAATAAGAATCCATAAAGCTAACCTGTCAGGTACTTCTTTGCACTGTAAATTAATCTCATTGCGGCTAGGTAATCACCCACAAACCTCAACACGATGTGCTTGGCTCCGGCGTTTACAAACGACCGGATAAATTCGAGTACCTGGTCACCTGTACCACCGAAACAAGCCTGAAAACTTCGGATCGCTGTAGACGGAGCATTATAGTAATCAGACAAATACTCGTTTATCGAGCTATCAGCCGCAACTGGATCGTCATTTACACAACAAGTTAGGTAAATCGCCGAGGTCATCGCGTCAGCGCTTTTTCCAAGAGAATCAGAAGTTTTTGTAAACAAAGAGCAGCCCTCTCGAAACGCACTAACGTCAGGACCTATCGGGAACCAACCATCAAAATAAATGGCTGCTCTTTCTATTCCCTTCGACACTCCACTTGCCAACCAGATGGGGGGGCCCTCTTCACGAAAGGTCTTAGGCTGTAAATCTGCGGACTCGACTTTCCATCGGCCATCCCAATTCACTTCCCGTCCGGACCAAAGTTCACGACACAATTTCATAGCTTCTACGAGCCTGCCTACTCGTTTTTCGAAAGAAACACCCGCAGATCGAAATTCTGAACGCACAGCCGGGTTATCTGCTGCGATGCCCACCCCTAAAATCAACCGGCCCTCACTAACCTGATCCAGCGTGGCCACCTGGTGAGCGAGGAGCACCGGATTTCTGAGTACCGGTAGTAAAACGGCTGTCCCAATCTCTACACGTGGAATAGCAATTGCAACAGCAGACAACAAAGACAAGGGTTCATGTCGAGGTCTAGCCAACAGCGAGTCACCAACCCAAACCGAATCAAAACCGTGATCGACCGCCTGTTTAGCTGAATCTAAAAGAGCGCGAGCGGACGGATTACCCTTCATAATATTTTCGCGGGTCGGCAGTAAATAACCTAATTTGACAGCCATCGCCAACACTCTCATTCCATATTTATCAAATATCGTAGCGCAAACAAAAGCACCGGAATACAGGTAGTTTTGTTCACCAGCTCACCTGATTTTGCAAGGCTCAAACACTAGGTCTAATGTTTTACTCTAAAGATCAGTCAGTTTTACACCAGTACGCTAACCGACCAGCAGCTGAACCTTGTTAGAACTCTTCTTAACTCAACGGGGGTCTTTGATATCCAGTACTGTGTTCGCCAATATGCTTGGCCAATCGGATGGTAGTGTAGTCACCACCATGAGGGCCAACTACTTGAAAGCTTATGGGCAAGCCATCCGAATCCAGACCGATAGGTGGCGTCGTCGAGGGAAGGTAAGCCATTCCGGTCAAGATAGTCCAACGAATCAAATCCAAGTAGGGACGCTCTTTTCCATCAGACTTAAGCGTGCGATTAGCGAAACCGCCATCCTGGTCGTGAGGGAAAGGAGGTACCGGGCTGATCGGCATTATGATCACGCAATAAGCTATACCGGGTGACCAAAATTGTTTGCAGCCCAAAGGCCAGCCCGCCCAAAATATCGGTATGCAAACTATCGCCAACCATGGCAATGCGCCCTTTATCCAGGGTTCTGCCTGCACGGGCGCATAAACGCTGATAGG
>CAZYHH010000161.1:0-7610 GCA_964647295.1 uncultured Pseudomonadales bacterium | reverse complement strand
CTTTGCGACGGCAGACTTCACAAAAAACGACTGGTTTCAAAGGCTCGAGGAAGCTGGATACGATCCTTCTAAAAAAACCATATTCTTGTGGGAAGGGGTGACCTTATACCTTTCCGAACCTGAGGTGCGCAGGACTCTGAAAACGGTTAATGCAAATTCCGCTGCCGGCAGCGTAGTTATATTAGACCTCTATGACTTCGCTTTTTTAAGATTTCTCAATAAAAGTTCGAAAGTCCTGGAAGCGACTGACGAAAGCCTGGGCGGTTTCGGGTTAGATTTTTCGGCGAACCATGAAAACGCGCTATCGAAGTTCGTCGAAAGCGAAAACGCGACGAGCGGCAAAACATATTTTATGGGCCACAAAACCAAAAAAGGGACGTGGATGGTCGTCACCGAAATCGTTTTCTAAGCCGGCCTTGCCAGCAAAACTCAATCCAAGCCAAGGTAGAGAGATGTCAGAACAAACAGCTACTGCAAACTCCCAAGACTCTTCACAAAGCGAACGCCAACTCGCACAAACAAGCCGAGGACCGGTCGAGTATCAGATAGTTGGAGAAGGCCCCTACGTCCTCCACAGCCACGGCACACCCAGCGACTGCACTCCGGGTTTTCTGCAACAGTGGCTGACCGATGCCGGGCTCGGAGTCATCAGCATCTCCAGGCCCGGCTATGGTGCGACTCCGCTCTCCACAGGCCCCAGTTTCGCGGAACAAGCGGATGCGATCGCAGCACTGTTAGATCATTTGTCCATCGATCGGGTCGGAATATATGGAGTCTCGGGAGGCGGTCCGACCAGTATTGAATTCGCCGCCCGCCACCCGGAAAGGGCCAGCGCGCTGATGCTCGAATGCGCGATCTCCATCCAACGCATCTACCCATGGTATGCGACGATGCTGATCAACTCGTTCTTTAGTTGGCTGACCCAATTGCTGGTCAGGAAAATGCCTCGATTGATGATAGCGGAGATGGTCAGAGGGGAGAGCACCCTCGATAAAACCGATCAGCAACGAGTAACTCAGGCTTTGCTGTCCGACCCCGATAAGTTTCAACCGATGCTCGATTTTTTTCTGTCCCAGCCGCCCCACGAGACTCTGCGTGAGGGCACAAAGAATGACATGACAAGATTCCGTGAACTCGAATCTCCTTTTGACAAAGTCCAGTGTCCGACCTTCGTCGCACACGGCACTCACGATGCGGACGTACCCTTCACACATGGAGAGAATTCTGCTCGTGATATAAAAAACGCCGAGCTCTTTGCTGTCGACAAAGGTTTTCATATGCTTGCACTGGGCGACCATGCAGAAGAGTTGCGCACGGCGCAGATACATTTTTTCAAAAAAAATCTAGGGATCCATTAGGGCTCCACTCTTCCATTTGCCCTGCAAACCATCGGTAACCGACTGAGTCTGTTTAGACTAGAGACAAAATGGTCAGCAGAAGAATGCGCCTACCGTCTAAACATACAAACAAACGACCTGAGCACGCCAGGCACCTGGGTACCCTGGGAGAGATCAGAACATAATAGTGCCCACGAACAACAACTCATCCCAAAGTTAGACGATATCTCGCCGATATTAGGCGTCGACCGGCAGTGTCTTGAAGAAGAAACAACACCGCTATCCAAAGAAGGCAATACGCTCAGTTTTCCCATAAGATAAGACAGGCTTAGAAAACAAAAAATCGAGCACTCATGATGGATAGAAAAACCGCAACAATACGACCCTACCGAGCAACGGCGCTAGCCTTTTCGATTTTTTTTGCTTTCTTGAATGTCCATGCAGATGAAAAAGCCACACAGTTAGTAGTGTATAAGACCCCAACATGTGGTTGTTGTGTTGGTTGGATAAAACACCTGGAAGCACATAATTTCAAAACCGAGGTCTACCATCCCGAAAACATCAACGGCCTAAAACAAGAAAAAGGAATCAAACGACAGTTTCAGTCTTGCCACACAGGCGTTTCTAAAAGCGGGTACGTGTTTGAAGGACACATACCCGCTCGATTCATAAATGAGTTTCTCGTTTCACCACCCCGTAATTCGATCGGCCTAAGCGTGCCCGGGATGCCCGTGGGCAGCCCCGGCATGGAAGTAGAGGATAAATTCTTGCCGTACAAGGTCCTAACGTTGATGAAAGACGGGTCGATCGAGGTCTTTAAAGAGGTCAACAGCATGAGCGAGCAATATGATCCTGCCGGCTAAAACAAACCGTAACCAGACGATCTCTTGGTCATGATCTAAGTCTAGGTCGACGTTTTGACTGAAATACCAAATTCCGCTAACACTTCTGCGTTGTGTTCGCCGAGCGTGGGCGGAGACTGATATAAAGCGGTAGGCGTTTCGCTAAACTTGATAGGATTGGCAGCCAGCGTAATGTCCGGATTATCGCCACCCGGATCACAAACCTCCAACATACGACGCGCCTCTACATGCGGATCATCGTAGATATCCGCCATATTTTGAACGGGCCCCGCGGGAATCGAGCCGTCAAGCTTCGCCATAATTTCAGATCTAGTATGCTGCGTGGTCCAAGCACACAGCTGCTCCTCGACCCAGTCAACGTTCTCTAGTCGCGCTGCGTTGGTAGCACTGCGCTCATCTGTCATCAGATCGGCCCGATCCATCGCCGCACACAGAAGATCCCAATGGTGCGGATTACCGACGGCGATCGAGATGCGCCCGTCTTTGGCAGGGAAAAGATCGAACGGGTACAAAGTCATGGCACGCTGTAGCCCGGCCGGATTAGGTTTACCAGTAAACCCATATTGCGCTACCGCACTCTTTTGAAATGCCATCATCGCATCGTACATCGAAACATCGAGAAACTGTCCTTGCCCGGTCCGCTTTGCGTGGTGAATAGCAGAGACAACCCCTAACCCCATCAACGTACCGGAAAATATGTCCGCTAGAGCAGGCGTCACCAGATTGTCATTGGCATAGACCAAGCCCCCAAAACTCTGAGCAGCCGCATCGAGGCAGGGCCAATGCGCATAGGGACTTTCTCCGGTCCTGGGATCACCAAAACCGCGCACACAAGCATAAATAATGTCAGGATTGCGTTCAGCGATGACCTCGTACCCAAGCCCCAATCGATCCATCACGCCTGCCCGCATATTCTCCACGACAGCGTCCGCCTGGTCACAGAGTTGCAGGAAGACATCCTTATCGGCATCTTCTTTGAAATCCAGGCAAACACTTCGCTTATTACGATTCACAGAAGCAAAGGGAGCACCAAAATCTGTGCCAGCCTGTCGATCCTCATAGGGCGAAGCATGATCCGGAAGAAACGGCGGAATGTTCCGATAACCGTCTCCTGTAGGTGACTCGACCTTAATCACTCGTGCGCCCAGGTCCGCCAGCAGGCCCGCGCCATAGGGTCCAGCGAGAGCCCGAGTACAATCAATAATCGTCAAATCTTCTAGCGGCCCTCCACGCACTGTGTCAGTCATTTCGCCAACTCCTTTCATCATTCACACCAAGCAAAACCTTTAGTCTATTCATCTCTATAGTCGCAGGCTCTTTCAAAGAACTCTGAATACAAATCTGGCCAAGACATTTACCGGCAATTCTGGGATTGATACATCCAAACCACGTTACCAACAGTATCCAATGTAAAGGCGAGTCTACCTCATTAAAAGGTTAAGAGGAGAAAGCGAGAATACGACTAACTTATATGTATATAACTCGAGTAATGGCCGATAGTCCGATCAATTCAAAGAAGCTCAAGCCGATGACTTAACAAGCCGAGCAAACCATACTTCTTCGGTCGGCCATTTTGAGGCCCACTCCGGATCTGCCCATCCGTAGCGGGATTGTGCGTTAGCGGGAGCACCGAGCTCGAGTAGACGTTCGATAATAAATCCATTTTCTCGAAGAAGATCGATCCAATCTCCATGAGATAGATGAAATTCAATCTCATCGGATGAAAACTCCCACTCTTGTTTAAATAATCCAAGATAAGGGCGCTGCAGTTTCTCGGAAAGCGGCTGGTTTTCATTTTCTTCATCTGGCTCGCAGCAGATAGCAAGGGCGTGGTTTGTCATGAAAACCAGCGGTGAGCCATCCCTTAGCACTCTCGCGGCTTCGGGCACCCACTTATAGGGGTTTGCCCACAAAGAGGCGCCGTATTCGGAAATCGCAAAATCAAAAGAAGAATCCGAAAACGGTAATTCCTCGCCAAAAGCTTCAATGAATTCGATGCCCAGCTGATATTGTTTTTCTAGACGCCTGGCGGTCTTAAGTTGATTTGGCGTAGGGTCTATGCCGATCACCTCCGCTCCCCTGCGTGCCATCCAAGATGAAACATATCCAGCACCACAGCCAATCTCAATACACTGTTTTCCTGTTAAGTCCTTAGGTAATAGACCTACCTCTGTTTCTGGAATGCTCCATATACCCCAATGGGGCTCATCAGTTTTCCAGGCGATTTCTGCAGGCGCTTCATAGCGTCGTGCAAATCCTTGCCAGGCCGCCCGGTTCTTTATCTGATAATCCGTTAATTCCATAGCGCGTTACCTGATTTAACTGAGATTTTGACCGATCAGATTACTAATTTTTTTGCCTGAGCTCGCGCATCGCATCTTCAGATCCGTTGTGCCAACTGCCAAAGACCTTATCGAAAGGAGATAAGGGATTACCATAGTTCACTCTAAAGTATTGGTGATGCAACTGATGGAACCAATCACCCAGATAGACTGTAGTGCCACCCGGAAGAATGAGTTGCTGAAATCCCGTGTGGTTTATCGCCGGCACAAGACCAACGGTCAAAGTAGTAAAAAGGATGATCTCCGGAGAAACCGGTAAGAACCACCACAATACGCAAGGTGTAAAGAAGATGAAGTGTTCTGCCGGATGCATAGCAAGGCCTGACCAAGGGCCAACATTGACGTTTCGATGATGGCGCTCATGGACCAAGCGATAAAACGGCTGAAAATGAATTGCGCGATGGACGATATAAAAATGGATTCCGTTCCAAACCATCGCAGCATACGCCATCAAAATAAAGTACAGCGGCTGTTCAGCAGCACTAACGACAGGCTGTCTACCGCTCGCGTAAACCCACCAAGTCAGACACTCATAAATAGTCCAAAAGGTGAGTCCCGATAGCAGATTCCAAAAAATATTATCTTTCAGCTGGTTATTCCACAAAAACTTGTCGCTATCTCTTTCTAGCCACTCCTTATGAAATTTATATTGAACGCCCTGGCTACGCCGGACATAGAACCACCAGTGCAGCCCGCCCGCCACCGCCAGCAAAAACCCAAGGTTACGCAGCCAGATCAGGCTGATCCAGCCTGGCTCAAGAACAGACATAGTGCTCATTGAGGGCGTCAAAAAATGCCAAACTAAAAAAGCGAGCCCTACGAAGAGAAAGAACCAGGGAAACCAAATATCAACCAAGACCCAGCGCAGAATCACAATAGGCTTGATGGGCCAATGATAAATTGGACCAGGCTCAAGCAGATGGTCTGGTTTGTACACCCCATCGAAATTAGGAGGAGAACTGGCAGTAGTAGGCATAATATTCCTCGGGCACTAAATAATTGATACCCCCAGACAACTTAGGACAGGGTATCTTTCCCGTCAAGTTCACACGAAATCATTTCAACCGAGCCTTCGTAGTAATGACGGCTCACGTGAACGCACATTGATCTAGAGCAGTTCGTTATACAAATTCCGCAGGATCGCTCGTAATCGACCATACATCCTCAATCGAGTGCTCGAGCATCTTCTTTAACACTGCCTTTGCACGATCACCATCTTTTGAGATCATCCCAAGAGATTCATTATCTACAGTCACTTCGTCACCTGAAACAGTTTATTAAACCAGCCAATTTAATGCATCCATGGGCCTGTTTCTTTGATTTGAATCTATCGCAAAGCAAATATAGACTTGGAAAGTTCTTAAATTGATCATAAGAATGCTCTAAGGGGGCGCAACGTTCAGGCCCTAGTTAGAGATCAGTAAGATCAAAAGAGGAAAATCGATGAGCATATTCAAAGATTTAGCCGATTCAAAAGAAAAACGAAAGGCAAAGGCCTTTTATGAGCGGGTACTCGCTCTAAGCGAAAACTCTGCCGAATCCCGAAAGCTTAGAGCGCTCATAGGAACCCGCTCCAAAGCATTTTTTGATCAGACCTTTGTGGAAGGCGCCAAAAAGACCGAAGTCCATCAGCAAGCGAAAGAGGCAGGCAACAACTCCGCCGTTTTACCTACGTCACTCAAGCATTCTTCTCCCTATAAGCAAGTAAAGACAGTGAGTGGCACAGTCTGGGTCTACCTGCCCGAAAAAATCAACAATGAGATATTTGAGTTAGGATGCAAATACCAGTCTGGCGTTATCTCAAAAATGCAGACCATGGAAGTCGCAGAATCCATCGCGAGCCAGATAACCCAGAGCCTGGATCTTGAACATAAAATAACGCCACTAGCTTTTTTGTCAGAAGAGGAATTGGAAGAAGATCAAAATTCATAAACGGACCGAACAAATTGATCATACCGAACTCGGCCACCTACAGTTCTACTAATCCACCTGCATTGACTTTTATAGTCTGAAGGATTTTCTGTAACTGGCTAATTTCTTCCTCTGAGATATTTGCGAAAACCTCCTTGAGCACCTGCCCGGCCGTTCTATTCATTCCCCTAACCAGTGCTTCGCCTTTTGATGTGAGATATACCGAACGGACACGCCTATCACCTTTGAATTCACGCCTTTCTACTAAATCTTTCACCTGCATCCTGTCCAGCAGGCTGGTTATTGCCATCCGACTACATTCAACGCTAGCCGCAAGTTCCGTTTGTGATATACCAGGCGTTCGGCTGACATAGGCCATGACACGCCATTGAGAACGTGTCAGCGCTAGAGGCTTCATTTTTGTATCATAAGCATCATTCAATTTACGTCCGGCATCTACCAGTAAAAACGCGAGTTCACGCCGAAAAACATAGGCACTTTGGTTACTATCCATTAGTCGAAATCGAATACATTAGTAGTTTCCCCATTTACAACCCTACCACGCAACCCGATGGGGTCTTCGCGGGTCATTTTTTCAAGCAGTTCTCGGTCCGCTTTAATATGTGCTACAAACCGTCTTGAATTATAAAGTGTCCCTATGACTAATCCATACTCAGGTTGACCATCTCGACCAAAGATAACAGTGAACGTGTCCACGACTCCCTTTCCTTCTGGTTTAGCATCCATAATAGGATGGGCCAAAGAGGCAATCTCCGTATTAAGAGCTACGGCGCCACTCAAATCGAAAGGGCTATTGGGACGCCTTGTTGAGTATAAAGCCAACGCGTGTTTAGTCAGGTACCAACCGTTGGCCGTAACTAGGCCAAGATTGCCAGGGTTTTGCCTGAGACGCTCTACCATTGTTGCTATGGCGTGCATGCTGTAATTATTACCAGCTCCACCAAAGTAAGGAAGTCCTCCAGTAACAGTCAAAGGACGAGGATCACTAGGGTTCATCCCCAGAATATCTCTTGTTATCTCCACTATTGCGGGGAAACAGGAGTATATGTCGAAAAAATCGATTTCATCAGCGGTCGTTTTTGCCATATCAAAGACCTTGGCCAAACCAATTTCAAGCGCGCGAGACGAATGGAAAT
>CAZYHH010000160.1:0-7696 GCA_964647295.1 uncultured Pseudomonadales bacterium | reverse complement strand
CGAAGCATCCACCAACGGACAATGGTACGATGGCAGCAGAGCCGCTGAAGGCGGCAAATACACCATCAGCGACTCTATCGTTTATGGTCCAAGTGGAGCGGAGCTGAAAGTCAATGTTAACCTCAACTCCATAATAGAGCTCGGCGATAGTTTTCAAGGAGCCAGTTTCTTGCGCCAATACGACAACTATAGCCAGGAGATGTCCTGGGGCATCTCCTCAGGAATATTAGTCAGTGCTGAAGACCTATCAAAGTTAGAATGCGACAAGGATGCAAACGGAAATTATATCGACGACCATCCCGAATTATCCGGCGACGCGGAAACCGAAACGCGCTACTGCGCAAACAAACTCTGGTCTGATGACAACGTCTTAACCACCTACCAGATGCGTTTTCTAACCGAGCCGAACTATTCCTTACTGGATTCATCGAACCAAATCGTCACATTCGACCAACCGAAAATTTTGTATTATGACGTGCCTAACGAAAATAGTTTCGGAGCCGACGCTGGAAAGCGTATCAGACTAGAGTTTTCTGGATTTGGCGACCTTTACGGCATACCGGGCTACGTATACGACACCCTGACCGGGGAAAACCTGGGGGACTATTTCGCTGATCATTGGGGCAGTAACTTGAGGTATATTTCGCGCTTCACCATTCCAGAAGGTACGGAAATAGAAGATCCCACAACTTCAGTGAGGTACAAAATAAAACCTCTCGAAGGCGAAGAAATTCTTCCATTAAAGAACTCCGCGGTGGGAACGCTTGTGTACGGTGGTGCTGAAGTAGATCTGGTTTCAGAAAACAGCATGACTGATGTCGGGCCGGATGGCGGTGAAAACTATATTGGACCTAAACCAACGACCAATATTATAAACAATGGTGAACCTTCAGTAATTCACGGAGAAATCATATTTGATCCTTCTCCAACGGAAGAATAGATGCAAAACAAAATATCAGGATCAGAACCCGCCTTTGATTATTGCTAATACTCAAGGGCTGGTTTAGCGTTCAAAACAACGAAACAATTGGAGAATTTAATAATGCGCTTGATTACATTAATACTAATTCTATTAACTCCTGTGGGTTATGCCGATCATCATGCAAAGGTAGAAAACCTAAGCTGGTTAACCGGTAGCTGGGATGGTCAGATGGGTCCTAACGTCCTCGAAGAAAACTGGTCAATGCCTAGATCGGGAACCATTGCATCACTTGTTCGTCAGACCGGGCCAGATGGGATGGGCATGGTCGAGATGGTGTTCATCGAAGAGGCTAACGGCACACTAGAACTTCACCTACAGCAATGGGATTCGGGTTTCAGTCCGCGTACACAGGCCGCGCAAAAAATGACGATGGCCGACATGACAGAAAACTCGGTGACCTTCCGCGCGGTCGGCGAGGGCGGCTTAGCACAGCTCAAGTACTCGCGGCCGTCGGCAGACGAATTCAACATAGACGTGCGAACGATGACCGACCAGGAGTTCACCATCAAGTTGAAGCCGCAGAGCCGATAACCTGATCTTTCGAGGATGCCGGACTGAGAGACCAACACTCGTTTCAGTCGATACCCCTCTAACTCGCACATTGCAGTGTGCTGTGACTTTCTCCTCATTCCAATTAAACTAGGGACTGAAGGATTGTGAGGAGGAAGCACATGAGCACGGTAAACAGTGTCCTGGGTCCCATAGAACCCGATGAGTTAGGGTTCACGTTGATTCACGAACACGTGATGATCGCGCCCAGTGGGATGTCGCGCCACTACCCGGATCTACTGGGTCCCAACCGCCAAGAGCGGGCCATCGAATGTCTTAAAAAAGCCAAGGCCGGAGGCATCGACACCATGGTCGACTGCACGACCTTCGATCTGGGCCGCGATCCGGAATTCTTAAGGACCGTATCCGAAGCCTCAGGCGTAAACCTCATCAACGTCACCGGCTGGTGGTTAGACGTGCCTCGATTCTTGGTCGGTGTCGGACCGATCCAGATGGCGAATGAGTTCATCCGCGATGTCACCGAGGGATTCCGAGGCACTGACATCAAGGCGGGACTCGTTAAGTGTGCGGCGGACTTTGAGAGTGTCACCCCGCCGCTGGAAGTGATGACGCGCGCCGCCGCAAGAACACACCTGGAAACCGGTGTCCCGTTGATGGCGCACTCCTTTCCTAACGGTCATGTCGGTAAGAAACAAATCAAAATCTTCAAGGAAGAAGGCGTCGACCTGACCCGCGTCAAGATCGATCACTGCAACGACACCACGGATACCGAGTACCTACAATGGATTCTAGACCAAGGTTGTTTCATCGGACTGGATCGCTATCCAGGTCACGGAGTGAGCCCGCACATGAGAACAGTCACCCTAAAAAAACTCATGGATATGGGCTACGCGGACCAGCTCTGCCCTTCCCATGACTGTATCTGCATTACCGTACACAAGGAATTACCCGACGGCACGATCCCCGAAGAACACGACTTTCAAAAAGGCAACCCCGATCAGTTTCTCTACATGCACCGCTATGTCATCCCCGAGCTCAAGGAGATGGGCGCGAGCAATGCCGACATCGAGAACCTATTTGTGAATAACCCTCGACGATTTTTATTTGGAGAATAACCTTGGTGGCAATCGCAAAAATTCACGCAACCCCGGACGACGCACTCTCGGCGATCGACTATTGCTACGACCAGGGGTGGACCGATGGACTGCCCGTGGTCCCGCCCGAGGCGTCACGAGTCGAGGCAATGCTGGCCTTGGAGGGAAGACCCCCAGAGACCGTGCTCGCCAAGCACCCGGCCACCGGGCTCGAACTAACCGTGCAATCTGCGGCGGTCAACGCGGTCATGGCCGGCTGTCTCCCGGAATATTTTCCGATCATCGTCGCGGGTTTCGAGGCCATGGAAGAGGAACCCTATAATTTTCATGGCAGCACCGCCAGCACAGGCGGGTCCGCGCCCTTGCTGATCGTCAGCGGGCCCATCGTCGATGAGATCAACATGAACGCCGGCGTTAACCTTTTTGGCCCGGGCAACCGCGCGAACGCCACGATAGGGCGCGCAGTACGGTTAATCATCCTGAACGTCTTCCGCATGACGCCGGGCATCGCCGACAAGTCAACGCAAGGCCATCCGGGAAAGTACTCTTTTTGTATTGCTGAGCGCGCCGACAAAAACCCCTGGCCGGGACTCAACGAAGAGGCAGAATACGGAAAAGACATCAGCTCGGTCACAGTTTTCGCCGGGGCCGGTTTTTGTAATGTCGAAAACCACGGTGGTAATACCCCCGAGGCGATACTCGATACGGTCGCCGACAGCATGGCTAACTTTGGCTGCATTACCATCGGCCAGTCAGTCGTGGTGCTATCGCCAGAACATGCGGAGATCGTCTCGAGTACTGGGTGGAGTCGCTCACAAGCGCGGGATTATCTCTTTGAGCGAGCCAAGCGCAGCATCGAGGAGATCAAGCGCATCGGTAAATACTCTCCCAGAGAACAAAAACTACAAGGGCGCGAGGACCTCCATCGAGGCCTATCGGGTGACGACATCCTCATCACCGTCGGCGGCGGAGATGCGGGAGGGCACTCAGCCTTTATACCTTCCTGGAGTCGCACCAGGGGGTCTCTCATGCAGACCAAGCCTATCGGCGTTTGCATTGACTGTTAACTAATCAACGGAGAAGCACATGCAATTAATCGATCCTACTGCCACAGACCCCTCGCAACAGCATTTGCGGGCACCGGCATTCTCAGGCCTCGACGGGAAGGTCATTGGCCTGCTTTCCAACAGCAAACTCAATGCGGACCTGTTGCTACAAGAGACCGCGGCGATCTTTCAAACCAAGCATCAATGTGAGATCCGGGAGATTAAATTTAAACGCAACGCCAGCGCGCCTGCGCCGAGTGAGACCATCGATCAGCTTATAGCAGAATGTGACTTCCTGATTACCGCCGCCGGAGACTGAGGCAGTTGCTCAACGTGCAGTTTGCATGACGGCATCACCTTCGAACAAAGTGGCAAACGAGCGGTCGTTTTGTGCACCAAACCTTTTGAGGTCACCGCCAGAAATATCGCGCGTATGATGGGTTTGCCAGACTACCCCTTCACTCTCCTCGAACATCCTTTGGGCAGCAAGACCCTCGACGAGGTCAAGACGCTCGCACAGGCTGCATACCAACAAAGCCTGCCCATCTTACTCGAGGGTTAGTAAACGAATGCGCGATTACCCTGAAGAGTTGCTAGTCGATCACCGGGATAACGGTGTCGTCATCGCAACAATGAACCGACCCGAAGTTCTCAACGCGCTGAACGGATCGATGAGAATCGCGATCCGACAATTAGTCACCGAAGTAAAAAACGACTCATCAGCCAGAGCCCTAGTCTTGACCGGTGCAGGAAACGCCTTTTGCTCTGGAGCAGATTTGCGGGCTGAAGACAGTCGACCCTGGCCCAGGGGCCCTGCAGATCCAGAGTTTTCCTGGTGCGTGGACCTGCTCGAAATGCCCAAGCCAACCATCGCAGTGGTTAATGGCGTAGCAGCCGGAGGCGGGCTCGGGATCGCCCTGCTCTGCGATTTTCGTTTTTGTTCAGACGACACTAGGCTCATTCCAGTGTGGAGCAAACGCGGTATCCACCCCGACGATCTGATTACCTGGACATTGCCCAAGCTTGCAGGCTATAGCCGCGCGCTGAAGTGGCTCTACTCGGGAGACGACATGCCGTTAGAAGACGCAGTGCACTGCGGTTTAATTGAACCGCTGGTTCCAGAAACAGAGCTGATGGGCAAAGCGATTGGATTAGCCGACCAGCTGGCAGCCGGGCCCACCGTTCAGTATGCGCTGACAAAGCAGGCCGTGCTGAAATCGCTGGTCCGCGAGCCTTGGGACAGCGCCGCCCTGGAAAGCTGGGGCCAGGACAAGGCGCGCCAGACCCAGGACTTCAAAGAGGGCATCAAGGCTTTTCGAGAAAGACGGCCGCCAGAATTTAAGGGAGAATAGCCCTACTCTTTTTTTAGAGAACGAAGACCGATGATTTCGCTTATCACACAGGGCCAATATGCCGTCTTTGCTTTACTCTTAGTGGCACTACTGCTGTCACTGTCCTTTCATGAATACGGACACGCGATCATCGCCAAATTCGAGGGCGATAACACGGCTCAGCAATCAGGCAGACTCACCTTAAACCCGATCAAGCATGTCGATCTTTCAGGGTTACTGATGGTGATCTTGATCGGCATTGGCTACGCAAAACCCGTGCCCATTGATCCCACGAAATTTCGGTCAACCTTCTCACATCTCAAGGTCGCGATCGCCGGGCCCGGTATGAACTTGCTACTCGCACTCGTCACTTGGAACCTATACCTCTTGCTCAAATCATACGGCCTGGAAAATGATGGCGTCGATTTGTTTTTCATTATTTTCGCTCAAATTAACCTGTTACTGATGACCTTTAACTTAATACCGCTCGGCCCCTTGGATGGTCATTACGTGCTGCCCTATTTTCTGCCAAGGAAGCTGTCTTATCACTACCGGGTTCTCAATGCTCGATATGGACTATGGGCACTACTCATTCTCTTGGTACTCACATACTCTTTGTTACCACTCGAGCAATACATGGGTGATTACACTGTCTGGTTACTCGAGGCTATTAGTTGGATTTAGAGATCGGGTTAATCCATTTCGACAAAACCAGGCCCCATGGATAATCTGGACGTTGTCGTCGCGGGCGGTGGTAACGCAGCGCTGTGCGCTGCCATCAGCGCTCGAGAAAAAGGCGCCTTGGTCACGGTGTTTGAGGCCGCGCCGAGACAGATGCGAGGTGGCAACACTCGACATACCAGAAATCTCAGAGCGAGCCACGACATACCCATCGAATCTTTAGATGGATCCTACGGCGAGAATGAATTTTTTGAAGACATCATCAAGGTCACTAAGGGCAATACCGATGAAGCTCTTACCAAACTCATGATTCGTCAAAGTGCCTCTCTGGTCTCCTGGTTGAAATTGCGGGGCGTACACTATCAGCCCGCGTTGAGCGGGACCCTGAGCCTGAACCGAACTAACGCTTTTTTCCTGGGCGGAGGCAAGACATTACTCAACAAACTCTACGCCCACGCCGAAAAAATCGGGGTGCAAATTGTCTACGACGCTGAAGTCGTATCCGCAACGATCTCCAACAACCGAGTCCACTCGATCGACGTCGATTTCGGTAAGGATCGGAGGACCGTTGAGACCCGCCATCTCATCGCCGCGAGCGGCGGATTCCAGTCAAACGAAGAATGGATGCGAGAGGCCTGGGGCGAAAAGGCCGACCAGTTCTTGATTCGCGGCACACCCTACAACAAAGGCAAGCTCTTGCGAACGCTCATGGAGGGTGGCGCCCAGACGGTCGGTGACCCCACGCAGTGCCACGCAGTTGCAATCGATGCGCGCGCACCCAAATATGACGGCGGCATCGTCAGTCGATTAGACAGCGTCAGCTTTGGTATCGTCGTTAATCAGGCAGGCCAGCGATTTTATGATGAAGGCGAGGATTTCTGGCCGAAGCGCTACGCGATCTGGGGTAGATTGGTCGCTCAGCAACTCGGGCAGATCGCCTATTCCATCATCGACAATAAAGTCAAAGACCGTTTTATGCCCTCGGTCTTCCCGGCCATAGAGGCTTCCAGTGTCAAAGACATGGCAAGCCAGCTCGCGATCGACGCTGCGAGGCTGAGCGCGACCATCGACCGATTCAATCAGGCTGTTCAACCTGGGCAGTACGATTCAACAATCCTGGACGGATCGCACACCAAAGGCTTAAGTCCAGACAAAACCAATTGGGCCCTGACCATTGATGACCCCCCCTTCCTCGCCTACCCCTTGCGACCGGGTATCACCTTCACTTACCTCGGAGTGAAGATCAACGAGCGCGCGCAAGTGCTCAACCAAAATGACACGCCTTTTGAAAACCTGACGGCCGCGGGCGAAATCATGGCCGGAAACATACTGGGTGAAGGCTATTGCGCGGGCACCGGTATGACCATCGGCGGTGTATTTGGACGCATCGCCGGGGAGAATGCGCTATGACTGACGCGGTCATCGCCAGATCATCGGATCGCGAATCTGAGGCACGCCGCATGCTCAGCGTCTGCAATGCTTGTCGCTATTGCGAGGGATTCTGTGCGGTATTTCCGGCGATTACCCAAAGACAGGTATTTACCCGATCAGACCTGGCTTACTTAAGTAATCTCTGCCATAACTGCAACGCCTGTTATCACGGCTGCCAGTACATCGCGCCACACGAATTTAACATCAACATCCCAAAGGCAATGGCGGAATTTCGAGGACAAACCTACGAAGAATTTGCCTGGCCAAGGCGCTTATCAGGACTCTTTCAACACTCCGGTTTAACCGCCAGCTTAACAGTCGCAGGCTCATTGATTGTGATTTTCGCACTGCTGTTAGTCATGCGCGAGCCGGGTCTGTTAACCCAGGCCGAAAGCGGGCCCGGATCGTTTTACCAGATCATCAGCCACCAACTCATGGTCATCAGCGCGTCGTCGACGTCCGGTTTTGCGCTGTTTGCGATCGCGATCGGACTGCTGAGATTTTGGAGACATTGCAAGCTCGATCCAATAAGACCACACGACCTAATCCGCGCGACCAAAGACGTCGCTCGAATGACCTATCTTGGCGGCGACGAACAGGAGGGGTGCAACGATGTCGACG
>CAZYHH010000159.1:0-7714 GCA_964647295.1 uncultured Pseudomonadales bacterium | reverse complement strand
GGCCACCCTGTCCCCGCTCCCGAGCCAATAAAGCTGCGGTGATCGCTTGAGCCGCTAAAAGCGCAGTGACCTTATCGTAAATGATCGTCCTCACCATTTTCATGTCCCCGCCTTCTGCTTGGGCATCCAAGACACCGCTTAGACCTTGGATCACATAGTCGTAAACGCGTTGAGACGCGTATGGACCGACGGAACCCATACCGCTGATCGATGTGTAGATAAGATTTTCGTTCACGGCTTTGAGATCCTCATATCCCAAACCGATTCGGTCCAGCTTGCGAGGTCTGTAGTTTTGCAACAACACATCAGATTGCTCGACAAGCCGAACCAATAAGTCTTTGCCTCTAGGATGTTTAAAGTTAAGCGCGAGAGATCGTTTGTTGCGATTGATCATGGCGTAGATCGCGGACAGACCATTTCGATTCGCACCCAACCGACGTATCCCGTCTCCCCAACCAGGGGGCTCGATCTTGACGACATCTGCTCCCTGATCTGCCAACATCACCGCGGCCATAGGACCCGACACAACAGAAGACATATCTAGAACTTTAAATCCCTCTAATGGTCCCTTATGCAAATTTCCACCTTCAATAATCGAACAAAACCCCAATCAGGATCCTTGATTATTCTTGGCCTTACAAGGGTTAAGAACCAATTCCAACAAAACGAAAAAACGAAGATCAGCCATAGAGTAATGGTGGCAAACCCCTTTTCATGATCTTTGGTTGACTATCCTGATCATTCCATATATCAATCAAACATCACTAGGAGGGAGCACCCGATGGCTGGCGTACTCGATGGAGTCAAAGTACTCGACTTAACCACAATTTATTCCGGGCCTATCTGCACGACTATTTTAGGAGACCAGGGAGCCGACATCATAAAAATAGAATCCCCAGACGGAGATTTTATGCGTCAGGCACTTGACGTCGAGCGCAATGGGGTCAGCGGCATGTTCTCTATGCTTAACCGAAACAAGCGATCGATCGTAATCGACCTTTCGACTGGTGAAGGCAAATCTCTACTTAAAGAGATGTTGGTTTCTGCGGATGTCGTGGTAGAGAATTTTCGGCCTGGGGTGATGGACCGCCTTGGCTTTGACTACGAAACCATGAAAAGCATCAACCCTGGCATCATCTATGCGTCGATCAATGGCGTCGGTCAGTCCGGCCCCTATGCCAAAAGAAGAGTCTATGATGCTATAATCCAGGCGATCTCTGGGGTCGCCAGTCTTCAATCGGATCCCTCTAAAGAACGACCAATCATGGTCAACAGCTTAATTTGCGACAAGCTCACCTCCCTGGTGTCCGCTCAAGCGATCTCTTCCGCTCTCTATAATCGCTCCCAAACCGGGCTTGGGCAGCGGATTGATGTCGCGATGCTGGACGCCGCCCTATTTTTTCTTTGGCCAGACAACATGAGACACTACGCCTTTGTCGGAGATGAAGTAGCGCCCGAGTCACCTCACACTCACGCAAACATGGTCAGAAAGACCAAAGACGGCTACGTGTGCACGATGCCCGTCCAACCCGATGAGTGGGCAGGTCTTTTCCGAGCACTAGAATTACCCAATATATTAGAAGATCCCAGTTACTATGCGGACGACGCGGTCGACATCCAGAAAGTAACGAACACCCTGAATGAAGCCTTTGAGAAATTCACAACCGAGCAGATGCTGGAATCCCTAGAACGCGAAGACGTTCCGTTTTCAAAGATTAATTCTCGTGATGAAGTAATAGATGACCCACAAGTTAAAGCCATGGAATCCATATGGGAATTCGATCATCCCTTTGCCGGCCCGATGCGCCAGGCTAGACCGCCCGCGAGGTTCAGCGAGACTCCCTCTGAAATCTTTCATTGCTCGCCAGAACTGGGCCAGCACACGCGCGAGATTCTCTCAGAATTTGGCCTAGCAGAAGAGCGCGTGCGCGAGTTAATTCAACAAAAAATCGCCCAATAACAGGCGTTCGGTGTCGTACCCTAAAATACGGCGATCGGATTTAAAGGCGAACCCGTGCCTCCGACCACCTTTAAAGGCGCCGCGACAAACAAAAACGTTGCGCGGTCTTTTGCCCGCGCGGTCATTGAGAGCGCCTCAAGATCTAAATTATCAAATATAGGCATGCCCATACCCACGATCACCAGCTCATGAAGAGGATTCAGCCTCTCGCCTACGCCCGACGGCATTACGTCGGACACGCCATCACACCCAATGGCAGCAACATCTCGCTCTCGAAGCCACTCAGCAACCGAAGCATGGAGTCCAGCAGCTTTTTCAACAAAATTCCACTGTCCCTTGTCTCGGATTCGCTGCCATCTCCCAGTGCGCACCAATAACACATCACCTGCAGAAACCTTTATTCCAGATGCTTTCTCCCACGCCTCAAGATCTTCGACAGTTATCGCAACCCCGGGTTCCAGGTACTTCTTACCAAGGAAAATCGGCATATCAACCAGTACACCACGTGTGAAAACACCATTTTGTGCCGCGTTTTCGATTCCAAGATTGGAAAAGCCTTTACCCTCCTGATTATCAAAAGGATAGCCGTTATACATTTTACCTTTGTAAGCAAAATGATTGATCCCGTCTAGGTGAGAATGCCCGAACCCATGATAATCGATCTTATAGACATCGCCTGCGGCCTGAGCCGCTTCTTCTGGGTCGATCCCTAATTCCTCCATTTCCGCCCCACCGAAAATAAAACTCTGGTGTTCAAAGGGCTTTTGATTAACCTGATCTGAAACCGTGTTAAGCGGAAGCGCAAGAGAGACTGAGTTTCCTTCCTGAACCAAACTGGCCGCCGATTTCATTTTCTCGGCGGTTATATTATTCAATGTTCCTAACTGATCATCATCGCCCCAGCGGCCCCAGTTAGACACCTCATTCATCAACAAATCAAATTGCTCCTGACTCATGTTTTCAGGCGGGCCTACAGAAAAACTTGCAGAAGAAAAAATCAAAGCCAACAAGCCGATGTATAACCGAAGCATAGGATCCCCTTATCTAAACGTCTGTTTCATCGATAATGTCGCACAACCGGGGATATATTCAAGTCAAAAAAGGCCGACTACTTTATTAGCCAGGTAGTTACCGCGACACAAAAATATACTAGTATCTTAGGTCAATCATCATCGAAAGGGGACGTCATGAGCACAACTGGTCAATGCCTATGCGGAGCCATAAAGTACGAACTGCTAAATCCTCCTGCAATGACTGGAGTTTGTCATTGTAAGAACTGTCAACGCCAGGCTGGATCCGCTTTTTCAACTCTAGCCGGAGTAGCGAAATCTGATTTCGTAATAAAATCTCGTGAAATGAAGCTGTACAGCGATTCCGATACCGATACGGGGAATACCGTGGAGCGATATTTTTGTGGGGATTGCGGATCTCCGATTTATTCAGCTATACCTGACTCGCCCGATGTTTTTTTCTCAAGACCGGAACGATGGACGACACCACCGATTTTGATCCTCAATTTCATGTCTGGTGTAGTAGCAAACAAAACTGGGTAGAACTGGCCGAAGGGGTCCCAGCAATGCAAAAGACCGAAGGACTAGGTTAAAGATATGGGGCCGAGTAATTAAGAACTCTGTTAAGAAAGCCCTTTATTAATGAGCAAAATCAATCAATAGCCGGTAAGTGTTGTAAATTATAAGTTTACGGGGGAATGACATGGGCAAAGCCGCACAGAAAAGTGCAGTAGAAAATCGAATCGAGCGTTATTCGCAAAGAACGCTCGATCCCTACGAGGTATCAGAAGCGCTAAAGCCAACCATCGAACGACTGAATTTATGGACAAACGTCAATGAGTTACGAGATCAAGGTTATACCGTAGTTCAGGACGTTTGTAAGCCAGAACTAATGGATGAACTTAGAGACGTTATTCATGCCTTTGCCGAGCAGACCGATGGCCCTGCAAAAGGCTACGCAGCAGCCATGTTGCTTGGGCGTCACCCCGTCGTCGACAGGGTGGCAACATTACCAAAGATCTTAGCCCTGACCGAAGTCAGTGTAGGTAAAGGCATGAGAGCGGGTCAATTTATCGGCTCGATCAAAAGAGAGGGAATGCCTGCTTTAGGCTTGCACGCAGATCAAAATTGGATGCCCGCTCCGTTTCCTGAACACAATCTTTTACTCACCTACTGTATACCCTGTGAAGGTATGACCGCCGAAGGCGGCGCTACCACTATCGTGCCAGGGTCTCAGAGCTTACGGCGTCATCCAACTACGGAAGAACTAGAAAATCCGGTCACCATACCAATTGAAGTTGAAAAAGGATCCGTGGCCGTATGGGACGGGTCAGTGTGGCACGCGTCGGGGCCGCGGACGATCCCCGGCACTCGAACCGTTCTCCACGCCACATACCAAAGACTGTATACACAACCGATAGATGATTATGGATATCTCTTGGAAGACGAAGAGTACGTAGCCAAGGCATCTCCCGAAATATTGAGCTTACTCGGACGAGACCTTTTTTACGGGACAGCAACCCCGACAAGCGGAGGCACTAACATGGATAAATTCATGAAAAGTGCGTCGATGTCCAAAATGTAAAATGCTTGATAGCATTCTTTAAATCAAAACGAGCCTAGGACTTAGACATGAGTAACGACAAAGAGCAGATAGAACAAACCGTCCAAGTGTACTTTGACAGTATGTATGAATCCGACTCTGAAAAGGTAAATAAAGCGTTTCACCCTAGTGCCATGATTAGCGGAAACTTCGGGGGCTCATTCTCGGAAATGACCCGGGAAGATTTCGGAAAATTTGTGGCTAGCCAACAACCGTCACCAAAAGAAAAGGGAGAGCCCGCGCGCCTAGAAATAGTCAGTATCGAAATAGCCGGAGAAACCGCGGTTACGCGAGTCCGAGACGATTATTTAGGACAAACGTTTTTAGACACTCTATCCATGGTGAAATTAGAGGGCGACTGGAACATCTACAACAAGCTTTATCATATTGAAGGTAAAGCTTCTTAAGCACCCTTAGTTGCATAATTAGGAAGAAGATCTCAGCGCGTAAAGCACACGGGCTTTCGCGCACAAAACACCCTCGTCGTTGATAACATTAACTTCGATAGTGCAGAGATTTCTTCCTCTTTTTATGACCGTAGCCTCTGCGTCTATCCACCGGCCTTGAGCCTGCCTTAAAAACGTGACCTGCAGATCTGCAGTCCCACCAGCCTGTGAACCCTCTTTCATATTACTAAATACTGCAGGTAGCGCCGCTATATCGACTAAGGTAGCTATCACACCCCCATTGACGCTACCTCCAATCCCAGAAGGAGTGCTCTCAGTTTTCTTTAAACGCAATCTAGCATAGTCTGCCGAAGTCTCTTCTATCGTCATGCCAAGATATTTATGAAAGGGCTGCTCATCAAAATGCCGGAAGAATTCGTTATTACCATCCATAATCGTTGTCTAATTCAGTTTGTTATCGTCCTATAGTTCACACATCATCTCGAATGGAAAACGTTCTTGGTCTTAATTCACCATTTAAAAACTCGCCGAGCGCTTCAACCAATCCACTCTCCATCCTCCAATTGAGATATGCCTGCTGGTGTCGAGCTGTCTCCCAAAGCTCAACCAACAAAACACTGCCCGTTTCTTCCTCAACAAAGGTCTCTACTTTTTGACAACCATCGTAAACGCGAGTCTCTTTAAGTGCTTCGCGCAGCACATCGAGAAAACCTTCTATCTTCTCTTTCACCACAGGAATTTCTAGCGTTACCATCACACTCACTATGCATCTCCTCCTTTGATTTATGCCTCGTAATCGGCCAATTATACAGAGTTTATGTTTACCAGTTAGAAAAAGCTCAATCCACTTACTTCGAGAGCAAAACTGGGACTATCCCGTTTGTAAATCCACAAACTTTCGGTAAGGTCCATCGCTCCGGGAAATCAACTCTTCATGAGTTCCCCGGTCTTCAAGCTTTCCACCGTCAAAAAAGAATATTTCGTCGGCTAGCCGAATGGTAGACAATCGATGGGCGATAATTATAACTAGACGATCAGCACGATCTTCAAGCAACCTGTTGATTAACACTTGTTCTGTGATCTGATCCAAAGATGCAGTCGGCTCGTCAAGTATTAAAATAGGTGTGTCTCGCAAAATTCCTCGGGCAATACTTAAGCGTTGTTGTTGTCCAACCGATAAGGTGTCACCAGATCTACCCAGGACCGTATCAAGGCCATCTGGCAGGTTTGATATAAATTCCGCAGACCCTGACAATTCAAGAGCTCGCTCAATTTGACGTTCATCCGCTTTCGGTTTGACTAGGAGCAAATTCTCTCGGACGGACTCAGATAGCAACAGATGCTCCTGAAACACATAACTGACCTGATCTCTAAGACTGTCCAGATTCGCGTTTTTTAGATCAATCCCATCAAACAGGACTCGTCCAGACGTAGGTGTCAGATATGCAGGTACCATCTGGGCAAGTGTCGTTTTACCGCTTCCTGTTGGACCTACCAAGGCGACAAGTTTACCTTTATCTATCTTTGCACTAAAACCATCAACTACATTAGGCCCTTTGGGATAGGAAAACGAAACATCCTGAAATTCGATCGATTGCTCGAAGCTATTAATAACGATTTGTTCAGGATGCTCTTCTTCAGCTTCTAGTCCAAAAAAGAAAAATACGCGACGGATAGCTGCAACATTTTTTTGAATATTAATCCACACCGCGCCAATCTCAAAAGCGGCAGCACCCAACTGAAAAATCAGAGTACCAATCACCCAAAAATCACCGGGGCTCATGGCTCCATCAATCACCAGATTTCCCACTCTCCTCGCACCATAAAATAGCAATGCGACGATGATCAAGAGGCCTACAAAAACCAACGCTATTTCCAGAATCTTAATTAATCGAAATCTGAAATATGACTCCTGACTTCTACTCGAAAATTCTTCAATTTCTTTAGTCATACCACCTAGACTTTGCACCGCCTCAATATGACTCTCTTCCATCGAATTTGTAGTTGCGCTTCCAGCAGAACGGCTATCCTGCTGAAGGTGTCGAGCCAAAGCAGACAAGGGAAACGTCAGGACAAGCGCAATTGGAATCAAACAGGCTGCACCAAAAACTATCTCCGGTAGCACAGCGGAATAACTAAAAAACAAGAGATATATGGATACAGCAGAGCTTAAGACCAGCAAAAGCGGATGGAACAAAATTTGATAACATAACCCCGGAATCATTGGCGAGTCATACATAACTCGATAAATTGTGTCGCCCGTTCGTTGATCATTCAAGACAGTCATTGGCAAACGGCTCATATGCCGAAACAGTCGCGTCCTCAGCATATTAGTTAAGCCTTGTGAAATCCTTACTTGTATGAGTGTTTCAATTACACCCAATAAGGACCCCGAATTGCCATGGCCCCAGTTCATCGCATTTTCTGACTGTGTCGCACTATCCTCTCCCTGGGCCATTGCAACTTCGATTTCAGATTTGTTCTTGCTGAACAACAAAAGTAGACACAAACCAAATACGACCACTGAAGCCATGATTTCCATCGGCGACTTGCCCAAAAGAAAATCGATAAAGGGCTCTATATGAGGTGGATACGGGACTTTCGTAGCATCAAATGGCCTAGAGAGGATGACATGGTCAATAATGATTTTTGGTAAAAATGGATAGAAAAACATCGGAAGAAGAGCCACGAGCATTAACACCAATTTCGCCGAAACCAACCGTCGCAAAGGCCA